>CAMCAW010000017.1 GCA_945872855.1 Rickettsia typhi
AATCCAAATTCCACAAATTCAAAAACTTGCGGTAAATGTGAGTGGAAGAGACGAGATCTTCCAAACAAACCATTTCAATTTGTTTCGGTTCAAATGACATTTTTCTGATGAATTCTTGTTAAAAATAAGACCAATTCACAAAAGACGAACCAGCCAAGAGGACTAGAAAACAATAGCTCTAAAGAGTTTTAATAACAAGAAAATGATGCGAAAAATTACAGAAATTTAAATGAGGTTTTTGGGTGGATTTGCAACAGCCCCATAATAGGGATTCATAGTTTCGTTTACCGCTCCTTCGCCATATTTAACATTATAAAAACTATCTTGATGCTGTATTTTATCGGTTACAAGATTAGAAAATTTAATTTGAGGCTCGGGCATTTTAAATGATTGACCGATAATAAACGATTTAGTTAAATGATGCTTTATCATAAAAATGATCTATTGGTTAGTAGAAAAAACTAATTCAAATAGGTTTAGGTTAGCGGTTAACATTTATTGATGTAGATCGATATCAATCCATTCAATTGGCAACTTATCTTAAAAACACTAATTTTAGCGCCACCTCTAAATCTGCAATTAAATCTTGCGGATGCTCTAACCCAATAGACACGCGGATCAAGCCCTCTTCAACACCTGAAATTTTGCGCAATTCTGGCGAAACTCCCGAATGGGTTGTTGAGGCAGGATGGCATATTAAAGATTCGGACCCACCAAGACTTACCGCCGATTTAAACAAAGATAAAGCATTGATTAATTTGAAAGATTTTTCACGACCACCTTCAATTACAAAAGCAAAAGTGCTGCCGTCGCCTGTGGTTTGGGCCTCGCGAGCTTTTTGATATTTTGCATCAGCGATATATTTAGCGTGATAAAGCTTTATTTTGGCGTAAGGATTTTTCGCCAACCAATCTGCAACCTCTTCTGCCGATTGAGCCGCGCGCGTCATACGCAAATAAAGCGTTTCGAGTGAACGGCAAATCATCCACGATGAATGAGGGTCGAGCTGCGCACCGAATGCGCTGCGGGTTAGACGAATTTTGCTGAGATATTTTTTTGCGCCCATCACCGCTCCAGCCACCAAATCACTATGTCCGCCGATATATTTTGTGAGCGAATAACAAACTAAATCGATGCCGTGAGTTAGCGGTTTTTGAAAAACTGGGCCAAGCAGAGTATTGTCGCAAACCGTAATTGGCCTGTATCCGTGCTGCTTTTCAAAATTATCAATGGCAATTTTTACTTGAGCAAAATCAACAATTCCGTTAGTTGGATTCGCTGGAGTTTCGATGAAAAATATCACCACATTGCCCTTCTTGGCACCTTTCTCTAGAGCCAGAGTCATTGATTCTGCGCTCAAACCATCATCGAATCCTTCGCGCTGAATTCCCCAATTTGCGAGCGCCTTACTCACCATTGTTTCGGTGCCGCCATAAAGTGGAGAAGAATGCACAATCACATCGCTTGGCTTTAACAAGGCAAGAAACAGCGTGCTAATTGCCGCCATGCCGCTTGAAAACACGGTGCAAGCTTCGGCCTCTTCAAGCAAAGCAAGGCGATCTTCGGTAATTTCAAGATTTGGATGGTTGAATCTGCTATAGACCAAACCGCCAGCATTACCTTCTGGTGCTGGTTTGCGGCCCGCTACTACATCGAAAAAATCGGCGCCATCTTCGGCAGATTTAAAGGCAAAAGTTGAAGTTAGAAAAACCGGCGGCTTCACTGCGCCTTCAGACATGAAGGGGTCGTAGCCGTAAGACATCATTTGCGTTTCTGGCCTTAATTTATTATTGGCCAGGTGAGTGTTTTTGTAAGATTTTTTTTCTGTCATTTGTTTATGTTTTTATTTTGAAATTTCGCCTTAAACCATCTTAAATGCGGCCACCAAAAGGTTTGTGCGAAATATATTTGGCACTGTTTATCGGCAAAAACACCAATTATTTTCATCAGAAAATTTTGGGTGAAATTTATAACCGTTTATTGCGAATTTTTTTAGCATTTCGGCTTTTTCAATTTTATTTTTTATAATGAAATTTGCCATTAGGCCTCGTGCTTTTTTTGCAAAAATTCCGACAATTTTATAGTTATCGCCTTTCTTCTCTTTAAAGACGATATTAATGATTTTACCCTTGATTTTCTTGGTGTCAACAGCGCCAAAATATTCTTCTGAGGCCAAATTTAGCAATATTTTTTCTTCATCTTTCGCCAATTCTTCATTCAAATAATTGGTGATTTTTTCTTGCCAAAATTGATAGAGATTTTTTCCGCGCGCATTTTTTAAAGCAGTTCCCATTTCTAAACGATAAGGCTGCATCAAATCAAGTGGACGCAACGCGCCGTAAAGGCCAGACAATATTCTTAAATGCCGTTGCGCAAAATCTAAATCTTGCTGCGAATAATTTTCTACATCAATTCCATCATAAACATCGCCATCAAAAACAAAAATTGCGGGCTTAGAATTTTTTGGGGTAAATGGAGTTACAAAACCTTGGAAGCGTTGATGGTTAAGGCTTGCGAGCTTCTCACTAATTTTCATTAATTGCGCTAAATCTGTGGCAGAAAATTTTTTTAGGATAGAAATTAAATTTTGTGTATCGCTCAAAAAGCTTGGCATTGTAGGCTTTGCAGCACTTGCATCAATATCAAAATTTAATGATTTTGCTGGCGAAAGAAGGAATATCATGATCTAATTAACTTGAAAATGGCGATTAATAATTACGAAATTTATCAACTTCTCGCCTTTTTTCTTGCTTCTTCTTGCAATTTTTCAATAGCCGAATGCTCAACAACAGTTTCTGGCATTCCATTTTCTAATTCCTTCTCTGAAATGGTAGAAGTGAAACATCTGAATCCCGCTGGCCAGTCTTTATTTAGCGTATCAGAGCGAGAAAGATAAGCCCCAGCACATAAACATCAAAACCGCGTTTGTTTAATTTTTCAACAAATAATTGATTTTCCTCATTCTTTAATTCTGATTGAATAACGGCTTATCGAAGTTGCTCGCGCACTATTTCGTAAAAGCTGATAAAACTTTGGTTGTTAATTCGTGATAAGAATTTACAAACCAAAGCTTAAAAGATGCTTAAGAAACGAAAATTTTTAAGCAAAAAACGCGAAAACACTAGAGGCTATTTTTTATCGCCTTTAAACCAGCTAACAATTTTGCCCAATCCAGATTTTACGCCAGATTTGTTTGCACCACCAGCGCCTCTTTTATTAGCGTGGAATGCATAGCCTTTAGAAGTAGATTTAGCGTAGCGAGGCTTAGCCGCAGTTGAAGTTCCTGCAGGAGCTGATCTGCCTGAAGATGGACGAGCCGAGTGATCTCTAGAGCCACGAGCACCTTCAGATCTAGTTCTATCGTCGCGACCAGCAGGCCTAGAGCCTTCATGGCGCGGACCAGATCTTCTATCATCACGAGCAGGGCGCTCTCCACGAGAAACATAGCCATCACGCGTTGGGCGATCTCCACGCGGAGCGCGATCTTCACGGGCTGGGCGATCCTCACGCAGAGCCCTAGCCTCGCGCGCAGCACCATCGCGCATAGGACGATCCTCACGCGCAGCATTTCCATCACGAGATGAATATCCTTCCCTCGCAGGCGCATTACCTCTAGCGCCAGCATTAGCCGCAAATATCCGCGACCCAGCAGGACGAGCTTCCGAAGAATGACGCGCCGCAGGTCTGCCCGCAGCAGCAGTTCTTCCCGAAGAAATTTTACGATGCACCATCACACCTTCAACACCAAAATAAGCATGATCATTATCCACTGGAATCGGGCGCTTAATCGCCTTCTCCACCGCCTTCAACAAAATGCGCTCCATCGGATCACAAAACGCAATCGCAATACCCTCGCGGCCCGCTCTAGCAGTGCGTCCAATGCGATGCACATAGCTTTCAGGCTCTTGCGGAAGATCATAGTTGATAACATGCGTCACACCCGGAATGTCAATGCCTCGCGCCGCAATATCAGTTGCCACCAACACACGAATTTTGCCATCACGAAAATTCTGCAAAGCACGTTCGCGCGCCGATTGCGACTTATTACCATGAATAGCTTCAGCCTTAATTCCCTCGCTATTCAAAAAGTCTTCAACCTTATTAGCGCCATGTTTCATGCGACAAAAAACCAATACAGCCTTAGCTTCTTCGTTTTCTAAAATGCTTTTTAACAACAAGTTTTTGTTCGATTTTTCAACAAACATAACTTTTTGTGCAATCTTTTCAACTGTAGTCGATTGAGGCGTAACCTCAACGCGCACAGGGTCTTTCAAGATTGAATTCGCCAAAGAAACAATAGAAAGTGGCATAGTTGCAGAGAAAAACAAAGTTTGCCTTTCTTTTGGCAATCTTCGAATAATATTTTTAATATCATTGATGAAACCCATGTCTAGCATGCGATCCGCCTCATCAAGCACAAAAACTTCAAGCGCATCATAGTTCACAAAACCTTGATTGGTAAGGTCTAACAGCCTTCCCGGTGTTGCCACCACAATATCCATACCCTTCTGCATCGCGGTAATTTGCGGGTTCTCGCCCACACCACCAAAAATTACAGTATGCTTCAAGCCAAGGCCTTTGCCGTAAGTATTGATGTTATCCGCAATCTGCGAAGCTAACTCTCTTGTTGGCGTAAGGATAAGCACGCGCATTTTTTTCGCCTTAACTTCCGAGCGATTTCTTGCCAAGTTACTAAGAATTGGCAGCGCGAAAGCCGCCGTTTTACCAGTTCCGGTTTGGGCAATACCCAAAAAATCCTTCCCATCAAGCACATGTGGAATAGCCTGCGCTTGGATCGGAGTAGGAATTGTATAGCCCTTTTTTTCCAAAGCGTGAAGAATTGGAGCGGCTAAATTTAAAGATTGAAATGTATTTGTAGACATATTTGAAATTTTATAAAGGAGACCTTCTTCACTATCGTTGCAGCGCCAGCCTGTTTACTGGAATTGAGTTTTTAGAATGCATCAAGTTGGAAACTATAACTTATGGCAACCACCTTACTTACGAGAAGGCAAAAAATAGAGGCGCACCAAAGGCAACGCCTCTATCATAAACGGGATTCTATATTAATCCAGAAGATTATTCTAATCTAGTGGAGTAACGTTGTCAGCTTGAGGGCCTTTTTTGCCTTCAGTGATTTCAAAAGAAACTTTTTGTCCTTCGCGTAGGGTTCTGCGACCAGAAACTCCCTTGATAGAGTTGTGATGTACGAATACATCTTTGCCGCCTTCATATTTGATGAAGCCGAAACCTTTCTCATCGTTGAACCATTTAACGATACCAATAACTGTATTTGACATGTAAAAAAACTTAAAAATTAAAACATTTTATTAAAATAAACCAAAAGAAATCTAGTAAAAGACAACTTGCAACTTAGTTTAATAATTGGAGAACGTATAAACAACAAACTCGCATATATAGATGGTTTACTATAAACGACCATAAGTCAATCTAAATATTATTTTCTGCCAATGAAAGTTGTGATTAAGGAACTAATTCGCTCAAAAAGAAAAACCTTGATGCTGCAGATAAAAGCTGATGGAAGCCTTGTAGTTAGGGCTCCGCTGCGCGCTGATATTTCTCGCATTAATCGCTTTATTCAACAAAAAACTAGGTGGATCGTTACGAAGCAATTGGAGATAAAAAATAGATTTTCTTTGCGCAGCGAAATGCTGGTGAAGCAAGAGTTATTAAGGTCTGAGGGGGTTTTGCTATTGGGAGAAAAGGTAAAAATTACACTTAAAAATCCGCAGAATAAAGATGAGGTAATTGCTTTTTATAAGCGCGAAGCCTTGAAATATGCGACTCCGCGCGTTGAGTTTTATGCTAAAAATATTGGCGCAAAATATGGCACGATAAAAATTACATCGGCACGAAAGCGCTGGGGGTCTTGCTCTTTGCTTGGTAACATAAATTTTTCTTGGCGATTAATTATGGCACCAAAAGAAATTGTTGATTATGTAATAGCTCACGAAGTGGCGCATTTGCTACATAAAAACCATTCTGCAAAATTTTGGAATTGCGTAAAAATAATGATCCCCGATTATAAAAATCATCATTTATGGCTAAGAAAAAATGGGTTTTTATTGGATTTATAATTCTCAGATCTCGACCCAATAATCTTATAAAATAAATCTTGCAATAGACGAAACCACCTCCCGATATCTTCTGAACCGAGTTCGGCGCGCCGCTGTCTGAGGGGCAGAGGATATCGGGAGGTGGTTTCGTCGCCCACAAGATCTATCTTCGCCATCAAAAATACTTGATTTTGCTAGCTAAAACCGCTCTTATACAAAAAATAATTTCACAAAATCTCCATGACAAAAAGCACAAAAACACGCATCTATCTATACGACTCTACCCTGCGCGACGGCGCCCAAACCAGCACCGTAAATTTTACCGCACGCGACAAAAGAGAAATCGCGCTGATGTTAGACAAGTTGGGAATTGATTATATTGAAGCAGGCTGGCCCGGCGCCAATCATACCGATGACGAATTTTTTGCTGATTTACCAAAATTAAAAAAATCGCAATTTAGCGCTTTTGGAATGACAAGACGCGCCAATACCTCAGCCTCTAACGATGCAGGGCTTAACGCCTTGATAAATTCTAACGTAAAATCAGTTTGCATTGTTGGAAAATCTTGGGATTTTCACTTAAAAAATGCGCTGAATATTTCTGCTGAAGAAAATTTTTCGATGATCGGCGAATCAATAGAGCAGATCGTTCGCAAGAAAAAAGAAGCGATGTTTGATGCGGAACATTTTTTTGATGGCTATAAAGCAAATCCAAAATTTGCGATGCAATGCGTGAAAACTGCTTATGAGGCTGGAGCCAGATGGATCGTGCTTTGCGACACCAATGGCGGAATATTGCCAAGTGAAATTTTACAAATTGTGCGCGAAGTTGCGAAGAAAATTCCGGGAGAAAATTTGGGAATTCATTGTCATAATGATAGCGGCAATGCAGTCGCCAACTCGCTTGCGGCGGTTGAAGCGGGGGCGCGTCAAATTCAAGGAACAATTAACGGGCTTGGCGAAAGATGTGGAAATGCGAATCTTATCACCCTCATTCCCACCTTGAAAATCAAGCTTGGATACGATGTTGGCATTTCTGATGAAGGCATGAAAACGCTGGTTAAAACTTCGCATTTTTTAGATGATTTACTCAACAAAGATCGCGATCGTTTTGCGCCTTATGTTGGCGAGTTTGCCTTTGCACATAAAGGCGGGCTGCATGTTTCGGCCATGGCAAAAAACACGAAATCTTATGAGCATATTGAGCCTGAATTGGTCGGAAATATGCGCAAAATTATGGTGTCGGATCAATCGGGCCGCTCTAACATTATCTCGCGCTTGAAAGAAATTGGGCTTGATGCTGATGATAATATTAAATTTAGCCAAATAGCAGATTTGGTGAATAAGGTGAAAGAGCTTGAGGCGCAAGGCTACGCCTATGATTCTGCCGATGCAAGTTTTGAAATTTTGGCGAAAAAATCGCTGAGCATTGTGCCGAATTTTTTCGATTTAATCGGATTTCGCGTGCTTGATGAAAGAAAATTTGATGCGAAAGGCCGCGTCATTACTGTTGCCGAGGCTACTGCTAAAATTAAAATTGGCGGAAAAATTCATCTCACAGTGGCAGAAGGAAATGGCCCCGTGAACGCGCTAGACAAGGCTTTGCGCAAAGCTCTTTCACGCAAATATCCTGTTTTGAAGGAAGTTAAATTAACTGATTATAAGGTGCGGATCCTTACGCCGTCTGATGGCACGCAAGCTATTACGCGCGTGCAGATTGAATCACGCGATTCTTCGGGCAATAAATGGACAACGATTGGAGTTTCAGAAAACATCGTCGACGCCTCTTACCGCGCGCTTCACGACAGTATAACTTATAAATTAATGAAGTAATTTCGCAAATTATTGAACTTTTTAAGAGGATCAGAGCCTTATCAACAAATTATTGAAACTACTTCTAAAGACGAAGGGATCACAATCCAAGTCTTATCTAAAAGCCTAGAATTTATTACAAAATTGCGCGCTCTTGCAAAAGAAGACGAGTGCTTACATTCTCTAAAAGCTGTGATTTTTTGAAATGTGCCAGCCTCTATTATTACGCGCAATCTGTAGAGCCAGCTATTGATGAGCGCGAAAGTTCTTGCAGGCAATCTTAGTTAATTATGCCGAGATCAAACGGTGGCTATCTTGGCATTCTTCAATACAAATTTGAAGCGGCCCTCGCCCAGACTAAATTCCTATCTTCTCACGCAAATCCTTCCAATATTCAAGACGCTTTTTTATTTCGCGCTCAAAGCCGCGCTCATTGGGCTGATATAGTTTTGGTCGCCCATTTTTGGCAATATTTTCAGGGAAATATTGCTGACCCGAAAAACAATTTTTGGTATCGTGATCATAAATATAGTCCACACCAAAACCCTGCTCTTTCATCATTTTTGTTGGCGCGTTGAGAATGAGTTTTGGCGGATGCAATTGCGTAGAAGCCTCTGCCACCTGAATCGCCGCCTTATGTGCCAAATATGATGCATTAGATTTTGGGGAAGTAGCACAATAAATTGTGGCGTGACTTAAGGCATAATCACCCTCGGGGCTGCCGAGAAAATCGTAATTTTCTTTCGCCATCATCACTTGCACCAAGGCTTGCGGATCTGCCATACCAATATCTTCCGTGGCAAAGCGCGCAAGACGACGCAAAATGTAATATGGATCTTCTTTGGCAACCATCATGCGCGCTAGATAATAAAGGGCCGCATCAACATCAGAACCGCGCAAACTTTTGTGGAAAGCGCTGATTAAATTATAATGAAATTCACCTTTTTTATCGAAATGCGGCGAGCGTTTTGTTATAAGATTTAGCAATTCATCACTGGTGAAAGGCCGCTCTGAATCTGGTTGCGCAGACGTTTTTTTGCTTGCAGATTTTTTCCCATTTTGAAGATTTCCTACCAAGCCAAATAATTCTTCAGCAGCATTTAACAAATAGCGCGCATCGCCGCAAGCTAGTGAAATCAAGGTTTCGCGAGCTTCATCATCAAGTGGTAATTTCTTTTCTAGAAACTTTTCTGCACTCAAAAGCAATTGACACAACGCTTCATCATTAAGCGACTTTAATGTGAGAACCTTACAGCGCGAAAGCAAGGCAGAGTTAAGATGAAAGGAGGGATTCTCAGTTGTAGTGGCGATTAAAATTATCGTGCCATCTTCAATAAAAGGTAAAAATAAATCTTGCTGCGTTTTGTTAAAATGATGAATTTCGTCGATCATTAAAATTGTGCGCTTGTGATTTGCATTACTAGAATTTGAAGAGCCTGTAGAATCAACGCCCGAGCTATTTTGCACCGAATCGCTGGCCATCGAAAAAATATCCGCTTCTTCTTGCTGAAATTTTTGCTGCTTAGAAGCCGCTTCAACAATTTTTCGAATATCTGCCGCGCCAGAATTTATCGCCGACAACATAACAAAATTAGCGCCAGAAATTTTTGCTAGAATTTTTGCGATGCTGGTTTTGCCTGCTCCCGCAGGGCCCCAAAGCACTAGCGATGGAACATTTTTTGATTGAGCGATAATTGTTAATGCGCCTCTTTCGCCAAAAAGATGGTCTTGTCCAACAATATTTTCTAAGGCTTGCGGACGCAGTAAATCAGCGAGTGGTCGGGCTTGGCCTGACATAATTTGAAAATATTTAGATTGAGAATTATTTTTCTCCAAGCACAAATTTTTTGAACTTATTTTTCATGCCGTCAAAATCTTTAGCATCGGGCAATGGATCTTTTTGTTTGGTAATTACCGGCCATTCTTTAGAATATTTTCGGTTGATTTCTATCCATTCAATAAGCTCTTCCGATTCAGGCGAAATGGCCTCTGCTGGGCATTCTGGCACGCAAACTCCGCAATCTATGCATTCATCTGGGTTAATTACCAACATATCTTCACCTTCGTAAAAACAATCAACAGGGCAAACTGAAACGCAATCAGTATATTTGCATTTCACACAATTATCGGTAACTACATATGTCATATTTAAAGCTGGTTTATAGCGTTTGCGCAGAGATTATTTTGCTAAAATTACTTTCTTTTTTTCAACAAAATTTCGCTTTTCACTTTAATTAATGAAATGAAAACGAAGTAAGAAAAATACAATCCAAATGTTAATAATAAAGGATAAAGCATCGCCGGATGAATAGCAACGCCGCCAGAACGCATAATGCTTGCGGGTTGATGCAGCGAATTCCAATATTCAACTGAGAATTTTATTAGTGGAACATTGATGAAGCCAACAATGGAGATGATCGCGGCGATTTTTTCACCTTTCTCACGATCGTCAAAAGAATCGAGTAGAATTATATAGCCAAGATAGAGGAAGAAGAGAATCAACACGGTTGTAAGGCGCGCGTCCCACACCCACCAAGCGCCCCAAATTGGTTTGCCCCAAATGCTGCCAGTTATTAATGTAATGAAGGTGAAGATGGCCCCTACGGGTGCAATGGCTCGCGCGATTAAATAGAAAAACGGATTCCTCCATGCGAAAGCGCAAACATTGAACGCGGCCATTAATGTATATATCATAAGCGCCATCCAAGCAGCAGGGACATGGATATACATGATTTTCACCGCGTTAGATTGCTGATAATCTAGCGGCGAATTTATAATTGCAGGAATTGCAAGGCCTAGAAACACTAGTGTTGAAAGCAATGCAAATGGCATGAAGAAACGGAAATTCTTTTCAAAATTTTTGAATGCGAATAAAAAATTAAACATATTGTGATTAAACTTTCCCTTCTAAATAAGCCAGAACCAGCTCTTGCTTCACTTTTTGCTCACCAGAATTTTCAAAATCTTTTACCATTACTTCGCCATTTTTAACTTCATCTTCGCCCAAAATTAACACAAAACGCGAGTTATTTTGATTAGCTTTTTTCATTTGCTTCTTAAAGTTTCCATCGTAAATAAATTCTGCCTCAAAGCCTTTATTGCGTAGGCGTTGCGTTAATTCAAATGCCGCTGATTTTTGCTTATCTGCAATATAAGTTACGGTGATTGGTTGCGATTTTTTAGCAGTAATTTTAGTGAGCAACATCAAGCGCTCCATGCCAGCAGCAAAGCCGATTGCAGGGCATTTTTTGCTGCCCATTTTTTCAATTAAACCATCATATCTTCCGCCTGCTAAAACCGTGTTTTGCGCGCCTTCAACAGGCATTGTGAATTCAAAAACCGTTGAAGTGTAATAATCCAAACCACGCACCAAGCGAGGATTTACCTTGGTTTTCACGCCAAATTTTGTTAGCGCCTCCAAAATAGAATCGAAGCGCGATTTTGCTTCGGCAGAAAAAAATTGCTGAATCATTGGCGCCCCTTCGCAAAGCTCGATGTCTTGTGCGTCTTTAGAATCAAGGATGCGCAACGGATTTTTTTCAAGGCGAATTTTGCTATCCGCTGAAAGTTGCTCGGCAAATTTTGTAAAATATTCCTTCAAAGCCACTTCATAGCGCAGCTTTGTTTCAGCGCAGCCAAGCGAATTTATTTCTAAAGTGGTTTGCTCTAAAACCCTCAAATCCTTTAAAATAGAGGCTGCGAGCAATATCATTTCAACGTCGGCATAAAAACTTTCTTCGCCCAAAACCTCAAAATTAATTTGGTGAAACTGGCGCTGACGGCCTTTTTGCGGGCGATCATAACGAAAAACTGGTCCGTAAGAAAAAAACTTTTGCGGCAAAACTTGCTGCAATTCACCATTAGAAATAAACGCGCGAACCACGCCAGCAGTGAATTCGGGGCGCAAAGTTAAAAAGTTATTGCCGCGATCAGGAAATTTATAAACTTCTTTCGCCACAATATCTGAAGCCTCGCCCAGATTACGCTCAAACACTTCGCTAAATTCAAAAATTGGAGTTTGCAATTCATTGAATCCATAATCATTAGCGCGCTTTGAAGCTGCATCAATTATGGTGTTAAAGATTTTTATATCATCACCAAAAAGGTCTTTGGTGCCGCGCACTGGCTGGAACTTGTGATTTGACATTAAAAAATAATAAAATGAATTGTGACTTTTAGAGCCAAAAAGTTCTGCTGGCTCAATAAAAATTTTTCTGTAAATTAAGCCTTTACAAATCATAGAACAAAAATTTTAAATCTAAATTCATAAATGTCGCCAATCTCGCTCATTCGCAATTTCGCAATTATCGCTCACATCGACCACGGTAAATCAACACTCTCAGACCGCCTAATTCAAGACTGTGGCGGCTTAGAGCTGCGCGAAATGACAGCGCAAGTTTTAGATTCAATGGACATCGAAAAAGAGCGCGGCATTACTATCAAAGCCCAAACCGTACGCCTAAAATACAAAGCAAACGATGGCCAAACTTATATTTTGAACCTGATGGACACGCCCGGCCATGTCGATTTTGCCTATGAGGTGAGTCGCTCGCTGGCTGCTTGCGAAGGTTCGATTTTGGTGGTAGATTCTACGCAAGGTGTTGAGGCGCAAACACTCGCCAACGTTTATCAGGCGATTGAAAATAATCACGAAATTATTCCTGTATTAAACAAAATCGATCTACCCGCATCCGACCCCGAATCAGTAAAGAAGCAGATCGAAGAGGTTATTGGCATTGATGCTTCTGAAGCAATTTTGGTTTCTGCAAAAACTGGCGTCGGCATTAAAGAGACGCTCGAGGCAATAGTGACAAAGCTTCCCGCCCCTAAAGGAAACCCTACTGGCGAATTAAAGGCATTGCTGGTTGATAGCTGGTACGATGCCTATCTAGGCGTCATCGTACTTATTCGCGTGATTGACGGCAGCATAAAAAAAGGCCAAAAAATAAAAATGATGGCGGCCAATGCCACTTACACCGTTGATTCTGTAGGCTTCTTCACGCCGAAAAAAGTTTTCTGTGATGAACTTGGTGCTGGCGAAGTTGGATTTATCAATGGCCAAATCAAGCAAGTTTCTGATTGTAAAGTTGGCGATACTATCGTTTTATCAACCAACGATAATGCCGTGGCGCTTACAGGCTTTAAGCAGAACAAGCCTGTGGTTTTTTGCGGAATTTATCCAATCGATGCCTCCGATTTTGAAAAATTTCGCGATGCTCTTGGCAAACTTCACCTTAACGATGCCAGTTTTGAATTTGAAGCAGAAACCTCTACAGCCTTGGGCCACGGATTTCGCTGCGGTTTCCTCGGCCTTCTCCATCTCGAAATTGCGATTGAAAGATTAGAGCGAGAATTCGATCTAGACCTTATCACCACTGCTCCCTCGGTGCTTTATCGCATTCACAGCACGAGAGCGCGCAATTTATCGGAAGCAGAGCGCGAAGCAGATGTGCTCTACATTCACAGCCCCGCCGACATGCCCGAACCACAAAAAATCGATTTCATGGAAGAGCCATGGATCCGCGCCACCATTATGACGCCAGACGAATATCTCGGTTCAATTTTAGAACTTTGCACGCAAAAACGCGGTATCCAAAAAGAACTCTCATACGTTGGAGATCGTGCCATGGTGGTCTATCGCCTGCCCTTAAATGAAGTGGTTTACGATTTTTACGATCGCCTTAAATCATGCTCGCGCGGCTATGCCAGCTTTGATTGGCAGATGGACGGCTATGAAAAAAGCGATCTCGTAAAACTTTCAATTCTGGTGAATGCAGAACCAGTTGACGCACTTTCAATCATCACCCACAAAACCCGCGCCGAAGGCCGTGGCCGTGCGCTTTGCAAGAAGTTGAAAGAATTAATTCCGCAGCAAATGTTTAACATTGCGATTCAAGCTGCTATTGGTGGGAAAATTATTGCGCGCGAAACTGTTTCTGCGATGCGCAAAGACGTTACAGCTAAGTGCTATGGCGGCGATATTTCGCGTAAGAGAAAATTGCTCGACAAGCAGAAAAAAGGGAAGAAGAAAATGCGCGAAATTGGTAATGTAGAAATTCCGCAAAGTGCGTTTTTGGCAGCATTGCGATTAGACGATGAGTAGAATTTCTTCGCGGCACTAATCGCGACAGCACCTCTTCTTCTGCGCCTTAATGAAGCCAACTCAGAATAATCGCTAAATTTGACTTTTAACTAAACAACATTATATTACCCCGCGTCATAACATTTCCGCTTATCAGTCCTTTGGCTTACTAGTTCTAGCTAACTAGTCCAGCGTTAAGAACTGAAGTTTTTTGTAGCAGTTCTTAACTTTGGGCTAACTCGAAAAATTTATAGCGGCTATGTTTTATTCTCGCTTTTTAGCAATCACTATTTCCTCCGCGCTCCTTATAAACACAGCTTTCGCTGCAGGCATAACACAATTCTCGTTCTTCAAAAATAGCTCGCGCAATTATATTAGCATCGTCGGCTCATCAACCGTTTATCCATTCGCCGCCACAATTGCCGAAAAATTCGGACGTCAGAAGAAATTTCGCACACCTACCGTAGAATCAACGGGCACGGGCGGTGGATTCAAATTATTTTGCTCTGGAGTTGGCGTTGAATTTCCAGATTTTTCTAATGCTTCGCGCAAAATTGAAGAAAGCGAATTAGAAAGATGCACAGAAAACAACGTGAAAGATATCGGCGAAATCAAGATTGGCTACGATGGAATTGTGCTTGCAAACTCACTCGCTGGCAAAAAATTTCACTTAACAAGAAAGCAAATTTTTCTCGCTTTAGCAGAAAGAATTCCTTATCGCGGCAAATTAATTGATAATCCGTTTCGCAAATGGAACGAAATTGATTCTCGCCTGCCAGCAATAGCCATAAGGGTTTACGGCCCTCCTTCAACTTCAGGAACACGCGATGCTTTTGTAGAATTAGTGCTTGAAAAAGCCTGCGCAGATTTGCCAGAATTTATTGAAACTTATCCTGATCAAAAAATTCGCCAGAAAAAATGTCATACAATTAGAAGCGATGAAATCTTTATTGAGGCGGGCGAGAACGATAATTTAATTCTGCAAAAATTGCGCAATGATAAAGACGCTTTCGGAATTTTTGGCTTCAGCTTTTTGGAGGAAAATAAAAACTCAATTCAGGCCGCAACCATTGAAAACATTGAGCCGTCATTTGAGACAATTATCAGCACAAAATATTCTGTCTCGCGCCCACTTTTCATTTATTTTAAGCGCGAACATTTTGATTTAATACCCGGAATGAAAGAATTTATCCGCGAAATCGTCAGCAAAGATACGCTAGGAGCTGACGGTTATTTGGTGCAAAAAGGACTTATCCCTCTGTCTAATTCTGAATTGAAAAAGCTGAGGGATGAGACTCTAAAAAATCTTTAAAAATTTTTTAGAGGTGCGTCGGAGGTCGTCGCTTGGTTGGTTCTCCAGCTTAGTGATAAATTCCTTATTGTCCGATATTTGTTTCGACAAATATCACTCTATCAACTATCAAAGAAAACTAATATGGTTTTTATTCCACTAGTAATATTGGTTATGTCTGCGACGGTTCTTACTGTGTCGTAACGATAAGGGATTAAGTCACTTTCAAAGTGACAGCTTCCCATGCCCAGTCATTCTTAGGAATGGCTGGGTTTTTTGTTGCATATAAGTGGGCAGTGGTTTATTACATTATATAAAAATGTCGCGCGACGCGTGATTTATCATGGCTTAAACAATCTCTACAATTAAAAAAATGGAAGAAAAATTCATCAAAGTTGTTGGTGCTAAAGAGCACAATTTAAAAAATATTAGCATCGAAATTCCAAAAAATAAATTGGTTGTAGTTACTGGGCTGAGCGGCTCGGGCAAGTCTTCGCTGGTGTTTGATACAATTTACGCCGAAGGTCAAAGGCGCTTTATTGAAAGCCTTTCATCTTATGCGCGCCAATTTTTAGATGTACAAGATAAGCCAGATATCGAGTCTATTAGCGGCCTCTCGCCAGCAATTGCAATCGATCAACGCACCACTTCAAACAATCCGCGCTCTACAGTAGGAACGGTTACCGAGATTTACGATTACATGCGGCTTTTATTCTCGCGCGTGGGAGTGCCCTATTCTCCTGCTACGGGAGAGGCTATCACAATTCAATCGGCATCGCAAATGGTCGATCGCATCCTTGATTTGCCTATGGGGACAAAAATTTATCTTCTCGCGCCAATTGTGCGTGGGCAAAAAGGTGAGTTTCGCAAAGAGATGATGGGCGCTAGAAAACAGGGCTTTCAACGCATTAAAATTAACGGCAAAGTTCACGATCTTAGCGCGATTTTGCCGCAGCTCGATAAAAACAAAAAACACGATATCGAAATTGTTGTTGATAGAATTGTGGTGGCGAACGATCTTGGCAACAGGCTCGCCGATTCAGTTGAGACCGCTGTTAAGCTTTCTGAAGGATTGCTTTTTGTTGAAATTGTTGAGATGCCAGAAGGTTCTGTTGAGTCGAAAGTGGTGAAAAAAACCGCAAAAACCACCGCCAAAACTACCGCAAAAAATGTGGCGCAAAATGTTCAAAAAGGCGAAATTTTAATTTTTAGCGAGAAATTTTCTTGCCCAGTTTCTGGCTTTACAATTCCCGAAATTGAACCAAGACTTTTCTCTTTCAACTCGCCATTCGGCGCCTGCAAATCTTGCGACGGCCTAGGAACTGAAGTTTATTTTCGTGAAGATTTAGTGGTTGAAGACGAAAATCTTTCGCTGCGTCAAGGCGCTATTTCATTGTGGCAAGGCATGTCGGCAAAATTTTATCAGCAGATTATTCAGGCTTTATCGCAAAAATATAATTTTAGTCTAGATGTTCCGTTTAAAAAACTTTCGCAAGATGTGAAAGATAAAATTTTCTACGGCACAAAAGATGAAGAAATTGAAATTCGTTATGAAGACGGACTCAAGTCTTTTAAGGTTAAAAAGCCGTTTGAAGGAATCATAAATAATCTCAAGAAAAAATTTGCCGATAGCGAAAGTGAATCTTTGCGCGATGAATTGACAAAATATCAAAGTCTGAAAACTTGCGAATGTTGTCATGGCTTTCGTTTGAATGAACAAGCGCTTTCGGTGAAAATCGCTGGGCTCAATGTGGGAGAGGTTTGCCGCATGTCTATCGCCAATGTTTATGATTGGTTTGAAAATCTTGATAACAAGCTAACTAAAACTCAGCAACAAATTGCTGAGCGCATTTTGAAAGAATTGAAGCGCCGTTTGGGTTTTTTGAAAAATGTTGGGCTAGAATATTTAACAATTAATCGTCAAGCTGGAACCTTATCTGGCGGTGAAGCGCAGCGTATTCGTTTGGCGTCGCAAATTGGTTCGGGGCTTTCTGGCGTTTTATATGTGCTCGACGAGCCCTCTATCGGCCTGCATCAATCGGATAACAATAAATTAATCGCCACGCTAAAAGACCTGCGCGATTTAGGAAATTCGGTGATTGTGGTTGAGCATGATGAAGAAATGATGCTTGCTTCTGATTATTTAATCGACATCGGGCCCGGTGCTGGCGTGCATGGCGGCCACGTTATCGCTGAAGGCTTGCCGCAAGATGTTATCGCTGATCCAAAAAGCATTACGGGCCAATATTTAAGCGGCAAAAAGCAAATCGAAATTCCAAAAAAACGTCGCAAGATTGATTGGAAAAAATCGATCACACTAAAAAATGCCACCACAAACAACTTGAAGAATGTAACACTGAACCTGCCATTGAAGGTGTTCGCGGCGGTTTCAGGAATTTCTGGCGGTGGGAAATCTAGTTTAATTATTCACACACTTTACAAAGCCTTAGATCGCATTCTCAACAAAGCAAAAGTAATTCCGGGGCCTTATGAAAGCATCGAAGGTTTCCATCATATCGACAAAATTATTGAGATCGATCAGTCGCCAATCGGCAGAACGCCTCGCTCTAACCCTTGTACTTACATCGGCGCCTTCACTTTTATTCGCGAACTTTACACCGCGCTGCCAGAATCGCGCACGCGCGGCTATAAGGTTGGACGCTTCTCCTTCAACGTTAAAGGCGGTCGCTGCGAAACTTGCCAAGGCGATGGTGTCATCAAAATCGAGATGCATTTCTTGCCAGATGTTTATGTGCGCTGCGATTCATGTCATGGCAAACGCTACAACCGCGAGACTTTGGAGGTGAGGTATAAAGGCAAATCAATCTCTGATATTCTCGAAATGAACGCCGATGAAGCCGCAGAATTTTTCTCGAGCATCTCACATATTTACGAAAAATTTGAGGCTTTGTGCAATGTTGGTTTGGGCTATATCAAAATTGGGCAAAGCGCTACCACGCTGTCTGGCGGCGAAGCGCAACGCATCAAACTTGCGAAAGAATTAAGCCGCAAAGCTACAGGAGATACATTATACATACTCGACGAACCCACAACTGGCCTGCATTTCGAAGATATTAACAAATTGCTAAAAGTGCTGCATAAATTAGTTGATGCCGGCAATTCAATTTTAACAATTGAGCATAATCTCGATGTATTAAAAACCGCAGATTGGGTAATTGACGTTGGCCCATGCGGCGGCGAGAAAGGCGGCTATATCGTGGCTGAAGGCACTCCCGAGGAAGTAGCGAAAAATAAAAAATCGGTAACGGGAGAATATTTAAAGAAAGCTTTGATTAGCAAATAGGTAATAAATTTTAAATTATGTTAACAAATTCATTGCCAGAATCTCTGTTTACCTGCGCCACTCTTACTCAAAAAAGAATGAGTGATTTATTGCCAGCAGATTTCGCCGAATCAAAAATCGTTGAAGCCATGCGCTATAGCGCGCTTTCTGACGGAAAAAAAATTCGGCCTTTTTTGCTATTAATTTGCGCCGAGTTATTTGGCACGTCCGCAATATCAGTGCTTGACGCGGCGGCGGCGATAGAATTTGTTCACGTCTATTCTTTAATTCACGATGATTTGCCAGCAATGGACGATGATGATTTTCGTCGCGGCAATCTTACTTGCCACAAAAAATTTGATGAAGCCACAGCAATCCTAGCTGGAGACGCTCTACTTACTTATGCATTCGAAATTTTATCTAGCTCAAGAACTCATAAAGATGCGTCGATTCGCTTAGAGCTTATAAAAATTCTCTCACGCGCTGCAGGCTTTCGTGGCATGGTTGGCGGGCAAATGATGGATTTAGAAAATTTCAATAATGAAATCTCCAAAGAAAGACTAGCTAATTTGCATCGCTTAAAAACTGGCGAATTATTTATGGCTTCTTGCGAAATGGGCGCGGTTCTAGGGCGCGCAACAATAGAAGAAAGACAAGCTCTGCGTTATTATGCCCATGATATTGGCCTCGCCTTTCAAATTCGCGATGACATTTTAGACCATAAAGGCATTGAATTAGGCAAAGTTGAAATTGACGAGACTCATCCTAAAAAATCAAAAGACAATGCCAGCATCGTTGATGTTGTAGGGCTAGAACAAGCTGAGCAACAATTAGTAATGCTAAAAAAACAAGCTGTAGAGCATCTGAAAATTTTTGGCAACAAGGCTAAAATTTTGCATGAACTGGCTGAGTTTGTGGTAAGGCGAGAAAAATAATAATCAATTAACCTTTGGCCGCACGCACGGCCAAAGGAATAAGTTAATGCTATTGTTTTTTTGCAGCAGATTTATCGTGGCGATGACGCCCACCAAATTCTTCACCAGTAATATTTTTCATTTCTTCGCGATGTCTTTTCATTTCAGCTTTTGCCGCTTGTTGTTTTTCTGGCGAAAGTGATTTGAATTTTTCTTTCCTTTCCATCATGTGCTGCTTATGCTCTGGAGACATTTCGGCCATTTCCTCTTCTCTTTCGTCTTTATGCTCTGCCATTTGCTGCTTAGTTTCTGGTGACATATTTTCACGCCTTTCTTTTCTCTCGGCCCTGCGCTGTTTTGGCTCTGAAGACATTTTATCTTTACGCATTGCTTCATTTTTGCTTATTGGAGCAACATCAGATTTTATGGCATCTTGCGCATAGGTGGCAGTAGAACAAATTGCCATCATCGCAACAGAAGTAAGGAATTTTTTCATATGAATTTAATTTAAATTTTTATTATAAACCGCATAAGTTTTACAAAGGCTTCACTTAAGAAACGCTTAATATTTACCACTTTCTCTCGAACTTTTTGCGCAAGATAATCGCTACTAAATTGAAGGCAATTAAAATTGCTAACAATAATAAAATCGCTGCCGCCGTTTTCTCTGCAAAGCCAATCTCTGGGCTATCTGACCATAAATAAATTTGCACCGGCAACACCGTTGTAGGGTCAGAAAAATTTTGTGGCACATCGGCGATAAATGCCACCATGCCTATCATCAATAGTGGTGCGGTCTCGCCGAGTGCGCGCGACATTGCAAGAATTGTTCCCGTCATAATTCCCGGAATTGATAATGGCAAAAGATGATGCAGCGTAACCTGCATTTTAGAGGCTCCAAGCGCCATCGCCGCATCACGAATAGATTGCGGAATTGCGCGGATTGTGTTGCGCGTGGCGATGATAATTACGGGCAATACCAACATAAAAAGCGTCATGCCTCCAACCAGCGCCGAAGAGCGTGGCAAATGGAAGAGTTGCAGATAGATTGTAAGCCCCAACAGGCCATAAATAATCGACGGAATCGCCGCCAAATTATTGATACTAATTTCAATTAAATCTGTGAGATGATTTTTTTTCGCAAATTCTTCCAAATAAAACGCACACATCACGCCAATTGGAAAAGCAAAAACCAGAAAAATTGCAATGGTTAAAAGCGACCCCGCTAAACTGGCTGCAATGCCAGCCTCTTCTGGCTCGCGAGAATCTGCTGCTTGGAAAAATTTCCAATTAAAAATTGATTTTATTTCACCAGCACGGCGCAAATTATTAAGTAGCGCAATTTCATCTTCATTAAAAGGTGTGGCAATTTTATATTTATAATAAACATCAATTTTTGACGAAACAGCAAACCCTAAATTAGCCTTAGTGCCAATTAAATTAGGATTTTGTAGGATTTTTTCTTTCAAAGAAAAATCAGCCATTGTGCCAATAATGCGATATAATTTATTCATTTTTGCCGCGTCTTCTATATCAGAAAATTTTTCACGCACAGCTTGTTTAATTAAGCGCTGATAGCCGATTTGGTCAATTAAATCAGCACTCGAAAGCTTATCATAATTCTTTGTTAAATCAGAATTTCTGATGATTGACTCTTTTGACAAATCGATTTGCAAAGCAATTTCATGACCAATAAAAGCTTTATAGCCTTTCTCAAAAATCATCGCAAAAAACACCATCAAAAAAATCAATGAGAATGCAATTGAGGCGCCGCCGCAGAGCTTAAAAATCAGCTCATGTCGATAGCGTTTTTTGAGACTTTTTTTTATCAAATCTTGCATGGTATCAAAAAAATTTACGAGATTGCCTAAGACTGGCGCGAATACCTCTTCATTACTAACAAAGCAATCGCATTAAAAATTAGTGTAATTACAAACAGCACTAACGCCAAAGCAAAGGCCGCAAGGGTTTTTGGGCTGTTAAACTCTTGATCACCAACCAACAAAGTAACAATTTGCGCCGTCGCGGTTGTGACAGAATCGAGCGGATTGAATGTCATCTTCGCCACCAAGCCCGCCGCCATTGTAACGATCATCGTTTCGCCAATTGCACGCGAAACAGCAAGAATTACGGCGCCAATAATGCTGGGCATCGCGGCGCCTAATACAACTTTGTGAATCATCTCCGACTTAGTGCTACCAAGGGCCAAAGCACCGTCTTTTAAATATTGTGGCACCGTGTTTAGCGCATCATCGGTTAGCGAAAGCACGAATGGAATGATCATGATGCCCATCACAAAACCAGCCGCCAGAGCGCTTTCTGAGGCAACATCAACGCCAAATGCAGCAAAACTATCTTTAAAAAATGGTGCCACCGAAACCACTGCAAAATAGCCATAGACAACGGTCGGCACGCCCGCAAGAATTTCTAGAATTGGCTTGCAATAATCGCGCATTTTTGGCTTAGCATAAAACACCAGATAAATCGCCGCCATAATGCCAATTGGCACCGCAATCGAAATTGCAATCAAGGTTATTAACAGCGTGCCCAGCAACACCGGAACCATGCCGAAAGAGCTTTGCGACACTGATTGCTCGGCATGAATTGCCATTTGCGGATTCCACTTTAGGCCAAACAAAAAATCAAAAATATTTACTTGCTCGAAAAAGCGCAAAGCTTCGAATAAAATTGAAACTGTAATGGCAATAGTTATCAAAATGCCAATGCCTGCGGTGACAGACATAACAACGGTTCCTACCGATTCGATATGGTTTTTTGCGTTGAATCCTTTGCGATAAAAATGTTTGATCAGCCAGAAATCGAATGATAAAAATGCGATGAGTAGAAAATATTTTGCAACATCTTCAAAAGAGGAGAAAATAATAATTGTCGAAAAAACCACCGACCATAGCGCAAAGCAATAGACATAATGCTCGGACAATGAGCTGAAGCGCGCAGAGGCGTCTTCGCTAATACGCAAATTTTTAATCTTGCGATTAAGATTAACTGACAGCAATATTATAAGAGTGAGCGTGAGCAGCAATAGCCACATTTGTTAGCAGTGTTGTTATTAATCATGGCATTCTAAATTATCGCAGATTTTAAATCAACAATGAGAAAAACTAGATTATTCATCGCCATCAAGCCTTTAAGCACAAGCCTTCTAACTAGGATTGAAGGCGGAGATTTTGACTATCTCGCCAAAGTAATGCGTAAAAAAATTGGCGATGAGATTTATGTGTTTAATGGCGCAGATGGCGAATGGCGCGCTGAAATCACGAACATTGAAAAACGAAATCTCACCATAATTATTAAAGAACAAATTGCAGAGCAAATGGCCGCAAGCCCCGTTACACTTGCTTTCGCTCCAGTAAAAAATGTGCGCATAGATTTTGTTGCCGCCAAAGCTACAGAAATGGGTGTTGGTAAATTTTCACCAATTATAACTCATCACAGCGTTGTAGATAAAATTAACGAAGAGCGCTTCGGGGCCAATATTAAAGAGGCTTGCGAGCAGTGCGAAAGAAATGATATGCCGCAAATTTTGCCGATAAAAAAGTTGGAGAAATTTTTGAATGAAGTGGGAAAGTGGGAAAATAAAAATCTGCAGAAAGTTTTTAGTGAAGCCGAAAATTTAAGCTCAACACAAAAAGAAGAAAAAATTCTAATCCTCTGCGATGAATCAAGGCAAGCCTCTAAAGCATCTATACTTTTACCAAAAATTTTTGCCGCACGAAAACCACAACAAGAAATAATTATTTTAATTGGCCCTGAAGGCGGATTCTCTAAGGAGGAATTTGCCATGATGCGCCAAATAAAAAACCTCCACGCAATTAGTTTAGGAGAAAGAATTTTACGCGCCGACACCGCGATTATCGCCGCTCTAGCGCTGGTAAATGAATTTGTTGCGCTTTAGGCTTTGTAAGAGCCGCGCTTGGAGACCCATCTCCTGAGGGAGCTATATTACCTTCCTCCAACCTCATTTCGCTAAATTAATTTTTGTTAAAAAACTCACGCATTTTTTTCACCGCCGCAATCATTTTATCTTCATCATGAATTAAAGAAAAACGCACAAATCCTTCGCCATTAGAGCCAAAACCACTGCCCGCAGATAGCGCCACGCCAGTATCTTCCAACAATTTCTTACAAAAATTAAACGATGTTAAATGCGAAAATTGTTGCGGCAATTTTGTCCAGATAAACATTCCCGCCTTAGGCATTTCAACGCTCCAGCCTAATTCATCATGCAGAATTTTTACCATAAATTCAACGCGCCTTTTATATTTTGCGCGCAATGCGATCAAATATTCATCGCTTTTTTCTGTAATAGCCTCTGCAGCCACTATTTGCAAGGGCTCGAATGATCCGTAATCTAAGTATGATTTAATTTTATAAAGTGCTGCAATCAAAGATTTATTGCCCGCAGCAAAGCCAATGCGCGCTCCCGCCAAAGAATAACTTTTGCTGACCGAAGAAAATTCAACCGCAATATCCTTCGCGCCCTTCACCTGCAACACTGAACAAGGCTTCTCATTTTCATTAAAATAAATTTCAACATAAGCAATATCTGAAATAATATAGATTTTATGATGCTTGCAAAATGCAACTAATTCTTCATAAAAATCAAGCCCTACAAGCTCTGAAGTGGGATTGCATGGATAATTTACAATAACCGCTAAAGGCTTTGTTGGCGCGGTTTCTACGTGATGCTTAAACTGTTGTAAAAAATCAGCACTTTTAATTGCGTTGATATGCACAACATTACTTTTTGCAATAATAAATGCGAAAGTATGAATTGGATAAGATGGGCTTGGAACCGCGATATAGTTGTGCTCATCGGAGATTGCCGTTGCTAAACTTGTGATGCCTTCTTTGGCGCCGATCGTAACAATTGCTTCAGTTTTTGCATCAAGCGAAACACCAAAACGACGTGCGTAATAATTGCATAACGCACTCTTTAATTCATCAATTCCGCCAACAACTGAATAGCCATAAAGCTTAGGATTTTGTGCCAATTCTTCTAGTTTTCTCATCGCATGTTGCGGCGGCGCAGAATCTGGATTACCCATGCCGAAGTCAATGATTTCAACGCCTCGTGCCGCCACTTCTTTTTTCAAATTGTGGATTGCCTCAAAAATGTAAGGCGGAAGTTTTTCAGTTAGATAGAATTTATTTTGCATTGCTATTTAATATTACGTTTATTGCCAAGAATCGCTGGCGCCGCGAACCAGAAGGCTAAATATTTCTTTTTAAAAAAACACAAAATTTATTCTTGACATTTTATAAACTGGCTGCTTTAATTTTCGACCCCTTCTCAAACCTAATATAGGTTTTGGCGAAAGTATCTTATTTATAAAAATGAACATTTTAAAATTTAAATTTTATTTGGCCTGCCGAATGCAACGAATGTAATTGCCATCGTTTCGTTTTGTCTTTTTGCCAATATAAAATTTACTTATTTATAATGTTAACTCCTAATTCCACCTTTACCTTTTCAACATTCGTTAAATTTTCCTCACTAGCTTTGCGTGGACAATTTTCTCGCCTAACAGGCCAAATTTCTTCACGTTTTTCACTATTATTACCCATGCGTAAAAGCATGCGACTTATCTAGCTCTAACTTCGAGCGCGTACGCGTAATCTATTTTTCACTCCTAAACACAATCTAAAAACCGAAGCAGATTTTCTCTTCTGGCAACTTGTTGCAACAAATTTTTATAAATATGAATAAAATTTCGTTATTAAAAATAAACACATTGAAGCCTCACGAGGCAACTATTCCAGAGAAGGTAATGACGCTGCTTTGGGTAGTTTTAAAAAGCGGCAAATGGCCACATCCAATTGTTGTAGATGAAGAAACTTCCACAATTATGGACGGACATCATCGCCATAAAGTTGCTCTATTGCTGGGCTTGAAAGTGATTCCATGTTATTTGGTGAATTATCAAAAAGATGTAGTCGTATCTTCGCGGCGCAATAATTATTCGATTACCGCCGAAACTATAATTCACTATTCAAGCAACCAGAGGGTTTACCCATATAAAACAACGCGCCACACATTAAGTGATGGCCATAAATTACCCAAAATCAATTTTTTAATTAAGGAGTTACAATGATAAATATATCGCCACCGCTAGCAAATTATAATATTTCTGATTCGTTTTTTCAGATTAATAAACTCGCTCATTTTCCGATTTTTTTGAAAATTGAGGGGTGGAATATGGCTGGTTCGATAAAAGCAAAACCAGCACTGAAAATCATTAACGAGCTCGAAAAGCAAGGCAAAATTAGCGCAGAAAGCAAAATTATAGAATCTTCGTCGGGCAATTTTGGCATAGCACTAAGCGTAATCGCGGCGGAGAGAAACTATAAATTTATCTGCGTGACAGATCCGAATAGCTCGAAGGACAGCATCGCTTTTATGCGCGCCTTAGGCACCGAAATTATTGTCGTTTCTGAGCGCGATGAAAATGGTGGATTTTTAGGAACACGAATTAAAAAGATCAAAGAATTGTGCCAAGAAAATCACAATCTCATCTGGCTAAATCAATATGCAAATCCCAATAATTTTTTAGCGCATTACGAAAAAACTGCCGCCGAAATTTTAAATAAATATCCAAAAGTAGATTATCTATTCATTGGCGCTGGCACCACAGGAACAATGATGGGATGCGCTTTGCATTTTCGTAAATATTCGCCGCATACTAAAATTATCGCCGTTGATGCTGATGGCTCGGTAACTTTTGGACATCCAAGCAAGAAGAGGCTAATACCTGGTCTTGGCACCAGTCTCAAGCCAGAAATAGCCGATGTTGGCATAGTGGATGACCATGTTCTTGTGCCAGAAATTAAAACTATCGAGATATGTCGCCTGATGGCGCGGCGTGGATTCTTATGCGGCGGATCTACTGGAACGGTGCTGGCGGGAATTGTAGCATTTTCAAAACATATTCTTCCGAGTCAATCGGTTGTAACTATTGCGCCAGATTTAGGAAATAAATATTTGCATACCATTTATGACGATGAATGGGTTTCGAATAATTTCCCCGATTACAAATTTAATTAAAATATAAATATGAAAAAACAAAAACCAAAATTCAATATCATCACCGGAAAAACCGTGCATGATACGATCTTTTTTAACCCTAGCAAAACTATCGATATAATAGAACAGGCCTATATCCAGCATTTTCAAGGGCGAACGGTTAATCCCAATAGTTCATTTCTGCATTTTCCTGACAATCCGCAAGCAAGAATTATTTCATTGCCCGCGCATATAAGTGGAGATAAACCAATTTCTGGCATCAAGTGGATCGCGAGCTATCCATCTAATATCCAACATGATTTGCCGCGCGCTTCGGCAGTTTTGCTGCTTAACGATGCTCAAACTGGCTATCCACTAGCTTGCTTAGAAGCTAGCATTATTAGCGCCGCTCGCACCGCGGCTTCTGCGGTATTGGCGGCCTATCATCTTAAAAAACAAAAGCGCTCTATTTCCTCTTTAGGAATTATCGGCACTGGCGTTATAGCAAGCTATGTATTGGAATTTTTCACGCAGACTGGCTGGGATATTGGGCAAATTTATCTCTATGATTTAGAAGCAAAATATTCTCAAAATTTTTCTGCGCAAAAACAGCAAAGTGGAAATTGCAAAGTTAAGATTGGCAATAGTTGGCAAGAGGTAATCGAAAATAGTGATGTTGTGGTTTTAACCACTACCGCCGCAACTCCTTACATATCCGACCCTGATATTTTGAAGCACAAGCCGATCCTGCTGAACCTTTCATTGCGTGATCTTGGCGTTGATATTATCAAAAATTCTTACAATTTGGTTGATGATATTAATCACGTATTGCAAGCCAATACTTCATTACATTTGGCACAGAAAGAACGCGGCAATCACGATTTTATTAATGCAACTCTGCCAGATGTTTTGGCCAATAAAAAGAAAATCGTAACTTCCAAACCTATAGTCTTTTCGCCTTTCGGAATGGGGATATTAGACCTTGCTTTGGGGCAATATATTTACGAAACCGCCCTCCAAAATGGCAATGCGATAAAAATTAATAATTTCTTTTTTCAAGTTGATAGGAAGCTATCTTAATTAAAACCAACTAAACATGCTTAGAATACAAAATATCGGCGCAAACCAAAAAAATAAGGTTAATTACTGGCCCATCGTCTCAAAATTTGATGGCCTTGGCGACGAGATACCAAGTCTTCTCCAACTAAATGATGAGCAACTAAAAACACATTTCGCTTCATTACATCAAAGTAATTTTGAGAAATATTCGCAATTAGTTATGGAAAGCTTGAGCACTATTTATGCCGGATATTTCGGCTATCAAGATTCGCCATTTGCCGGCGCCAATGATCAACTTTATCTCTCTTTAATCAGGCTAAAGCTTTTTTTAGAGCACGAAATGAATAGCAAAATAATCAAAGCAAAAGCAGTGTCAAATTCTCTGATTACGGCGGAAGAATTTTATGAGCAGCTCTCTCCTTACGCCAAAGAGCCTTCAGGCGCGCATGACAAATTTTTCGATTTTGTCGCGCAAGAAATAACTTTAGAACAAATGCGCGAATTCTTATTGATTGAAGTAATTCGAAATGAAGTGGTGGAAGATGAGGTGGCAATGCTAATTCCGGGGCTTGGCGGCCATGCAATGAAACAGGCAATGACCTCTAACCTTTGGGACGAGTGCGGCAATGGCAATATCGACAACTTCCACACCACTTGGCTTTATGAATTAATCGAGGCTGAAAACGCGTGGGACAAAATCATCGAATATAGAAAAAATAAACCTTGGTTCACTTCCATTACCTCCAACTCTTTTAATTCGCTGCTTACAGGCCATAAAAAAAAGCTGCGTTCATTTGGGCATTTCTTGGTGACAGAGGGATGGGTTTTTCCTCACTTCAAGAAAATTATTGAAGGCATGAATCGCTTGGGAATCACTGATAATAAAATTCGTATTTACTTTAATATGCACATAAAAATCGATCCTCATCATGCCGAAGAAATGTTGGCTGCTATTATAAATAACAAGCCAGCTCTAACCTTAGAGCAACTGGGCGACGTGCTGCAAGGAGCACATCAAGCATTTGCGGCTGGCAGCTTGATGTATGAAAAACTACTCAATCATTTCAAAAAATAAAATATGCAAATTATAAATATTATCACAGCGCTTTCGCCCATTATTCTTTGCGCTTTACTCATTATTATTTTTAAAAGAACAACTTTGTTTGCCGCCTTTAGCGCCATCGTTCTTGCGCTTTTATTGGTGGCGTTTAATAGTGGTTTGAATATCGATCAAGATAGGCTAGCCCTCATCATCAAAGGCAGCATGATTCTAACGCTAAGCGTGGCGATGGTGATTATCCCCGGTCTTTATCTCAATGCCGTTTTACGCGCAAAAGGAATTGTCGGCGACTTGGTTTTATGGATAGAATCACTGCCCCTAAATTATGAACGCAAAGCCTTGTTGCTATTGCTTGGCGTGCTGCCAGCATTAGAGTCTCTAACTGGCTTCGGCGTCTCCTTATTTTTGGGCGTGCCAATTTTCTTCCATTTATTTGAAGACAAAAAAGCCTATAAACTCTCAATGCTAGGAATGAATATTATGCCTTGGGGAACCTTGGCAATTGCCACAACAATCGGCGCATCTTTAAGCGGATATTCTGTTACGCAGCTTGGCACAAAAACCGCATTGACCAGTTTTCTTATTTTTCCACTAATCGGTTTGATTGGATTGCATGTTATAGGCGGAACCTCTCTATTACTGAAACGCGGCGTAATTGCAATTTTCTTCGGCCTCGGATTGTCCACCTTACTTTATTTTTTCAGCAGCATAAATTTTGTTGAAATTGCCGGCATTTTATCTGGTGGAATCGTGGCAATATTTGCTTATTTTTTGCTGCGACAAAAAAACACTAACAGCAATCTTTTTTCGCCAAATACAAGACGCGCACTTTTCCCTTACGCGCTAATTCTGCTATTAATTTTAATCACCAGAACCGTTGATCCAATTCACCAATTTCTGGCGCAAAATTTATTGCTAAATAGCGGAAAAATTTCCTACAGCTTTTTAACCAGCCCCGGAATTATTTTAGCCATCGTAGCAATCGCAATGCAGCTTAATCGCCCAGTAATTATCGAATATCACACGATAGTTAAGCGCGCTAAAACCGCCATTCTAAGCCTGTTTTGCTTTATTGTATTGGCGCAAATTATGAATCAATCAGGAATGATTTCTTTGATGACCGAAGCACTGAAAGAATCGCAACATAAAGTTTCTTGGGCAGTTATTCTTGTCGCACCTTTATTGGCAATGGTTAGTGGATTTATGACGGGATCAAACCTAGGCGGCAACGCTTTGGCAATGACAGTGCAACAACAAATTGGTGCAAATTTAGATCAAGGATTATTGTTTTCAGCGATACAAAATAGTGGCGCGGGCCATACGGCGTTTACTTCTCTGCCAATTATTATATTAATTATGACTATTGCTAAAGATGTGAATAAAAAGGGTAATGATCATGAAACCATCGTTGAGCATGATTTATTGAGATTTGGTTTGAAGGCCGCCGCTCTAGTATATTTCACCTTACTAACTATATTGCTTTGCAATGTTTAAGTGGGGTGAATTTACTTCTTCTCACCGCGCAACATAATCCCCAACTCCTTCAACTGCCGCTCAGTCACCACTGCAGCGGGTGCGCCCATCATTAAATCTTGCGCTTTGCCATTCATTGGGAAGGGAATAACCTCGCGAATATTCGGCTCATCAGCCAAAAGCA
>CAMCAW010000018.1 GCA_945872855.1 Rickettsia typhi
TTAACAGCGCCACAGCTAGCTCTAGCAATTTTTGAATATGAAAAAATTGCCGAAGAAATTGGTAAGATTTCTAGTTATTCTTATTTAATTTATGCTTCTGATTTATCTGATCAAAGTAACATTTCTTTCTATCAAGATATTTCAGAAAAACTTAGTAAATTTGAAAAAGAATTAGTTTTTTTTACGCTCGAAATAAATTTAATTGAAGATAAAAAAATCGCAGAATTTTTTAAGAAATCTTTGGAAGGTTCTTCAAAATCTGCTGCAAAGCCTCTAAAATCGCGGGCTGGCAAGATTACAAAACTATCGTCGCTGCAAAAATATCAGCCATTTATCCGCGATATTCGCGCTTTCAAAAAGCATCAACTTAGCCATGAATTAGAAAAATTTTCGCTTGAAAAAAATATTTCTTCGCGCGCGGCTTTTATTCGCCTGTTTGACGAAACGGTGAATAACCTACAGTTTAGCTATCGCAGCAAGGTTTTGAATTCGCAGGAAATTTTTAATTTGATGAGTAGCGGTGATGAAAATGTTCGTAAAGATGCGGCAAAATCTATCGGAAAAACTTTAGAGCAAAATTCTAAAATATTTTCTTTTATCACCAATATTTTAGCGAAAGATAAAGCTATTGATGATGAATGGCGTGGCTTTACCAAACCAATGCAGTCGCGTAATCTCAGCAATTTTGTTGAAGATGAGGTTGTTGATATTTTGGTAAAAAAAGTGCGCGAAAATTATGAAAATATTTCGCATCGTTATTACAAAATTAAGGCGAAAATTTTGAAGAAAAAATCACTTAATTATTGGGATAGAAATGCGCCATTAAATGCTGATGAAAATAAACCAATAGCTTGGGAAAGTGCGCAGAATCTGGTTTTAGAGGCCTATGAAGAATTTTCTCCGCAGCTTGCGCAAATTGGAAAAATATTTTTTGACAAAAATTGGATCGACGCCAAAGTGAAGAGTGGCAAGGATTCTGGGGCTTTTTCGCATCCTTGCGTGCCATCGGTTCATCCTTATATTTTGATGAATTATCAAGGAAAAATTCGCGATGTAATGACTTTGGCGCATGAGTTGGGGCACGGCGTGCATCAATATTTGGCGAAGGATCAAGGTTATTTAATGAGTTCAACTCCGCTAACTTTAGCAGAAACGGCATCGGTTTTTGGTGAGCAATTAGCCTTCCAAAAAATTCTTAAAAATGAAAAAAACGCGCAGAAGAAAAAATTAATTATCGCAGCGAAGGTTGAGGATATGATCAATACGGCTGTAAGGCAAGTTGCCTTTTTAGAATTTGAGAAAAAAGTTCATGATGCGCGCAAAAATGGTGAAATTCCGCTAGAAAAAATTTGCGAATTTTGGATGGAAGTGCAAAAAGAAAGTCTCGGGCCAATCTTCAAATATGAAGACGAATATAAATTTTTCTGGTCATATATTCCGCATTTCATTCATTCACCATTTTATGTTTATGCTTATGCTTTTGGCGATTGCTTAGTTAACTCGCTTTATGGCGTTTATCAATCTGGTAAAGTGAAAAATTTTGAAGAGAAATATTTGGAAATGTTAAAAAGTGGCGGCACAAAACATTATAAAGAAATGCTTGAGCCTTTTGGTTTAGATGCTCGCAAGCCAGCATTTTGGCAGGCTGGGCTTGATGTGATTGCGGGATATATTGATCAGATTGAATAAAGCATATGTTAATCCAAGGCGAAGCCCACGGAGCCTTGGACATTGAATTTGTAGACTAACAATCGATTGAAATTATCAATCGATCAGCTAACCTCACGCAAATATTTCAACTTTAATTTCCCCGCACATGATCCCGCGCTACACTCGCCAAGAAATGGCAAAAATTTGGACTGACCAAAACCGTTATCAAATTTGGCTCGAAATCGAAGCCTATGCCGTTGAAGCCTTTGAGAAGCTAGGTGTGGCGCCAGTTGGCACTGCTGCACAAATTTGGGCGAGCACCAAAAAGCTCGAAAATAATTTCGATATTGAAAAAATTCTCGAGATTGAAAAAGTTACCAAACACGACGTAATCGCCTTTCTCACCTATCTCGCCGAGCATATTGGCGAAAATTCGCGCTTCGTGCATTTAGGAATGACCAGCTCCGATGTAGTAGATACCTGCCTTTCTAAGCAATTAACACAAGCTGCAGATTTATTGATTCAAGATTTAGAAAATCTGTTGGCGGCCCTAAAGAAGCGCGCTGTCGAGCATAAACACACAATTTGCGTTGGTCGTTCGCACGGAATTCATGCTGAGCCTGTTACGTTTGGGCTAAAGCTGGCGCGGTTCTACGCTGAATTTAAGCGCAATTTGCAACGCCTAAAGCAAGCGCGCGAAGAAATCGCGATCTGTGCCATCTCTGGTGCGGTGGGCACTTTTGCCAATGTCGATCCATCGGTGCAAAAATATGTTGCGGCAAAATTGGGACTTGAAGAAGAAGATGTTTCGTCGCAAGTTATTCCGCGCGATCGCCATGCAATGTTCTTTGCGACCCTTGGAGTTGTTGCTTCCTCAATCGAAAATCTTGCCACTGAAGTTCGTCATTTGCAGCGCACTGAAGTTTTGGAGGTGGAAGAATTTTTCTCTGCTGGCCAAAAAGGTTCTTCGGCGATGCCACATAAACGTAATCCAATTTTAAGCGAGAATCTCTGCGGCCTTGCGCGCATTGTGCGCAGCGCGGTTGTGCCTGCACTAGAAAATGTTGCGCTATGGCACGAGCGCGATATTTCTCATTCGTCGGTAGAAAGAATGATTGGGCCCGATGCTACTGTTACGCTAGATTTTGCGCTGGTTCGCCTTACTTCGATGATCGAAAATCTTGCAGTTTATCCGCAAAATATGCAGAAGAATTTAGATAAACTTGGCGGCTTGGTTTTCTCGCAACGCGTGCTTCTTGCGTTAATTGAAGATGCAAAAATTAGCCGCGAAATTGCCTATAAAATTGTGCAAAATAACGCGATGAAAGTATGGCAAGAAGGCGTGGATTTCCTCACTTTGTTGAAGAACGATCCTGAAGTTCAAGGAAAAATCAGCGATAAAAAATTAGCAGAATTATTCGATAATTCTTATCATACAAAAAATATCGATGTAATTTTTGAGAAAATTTTTGCATAAAAATAAGTGGAGCCTAGCGCTAAAATAAATTGTTTTAGCCAATGGTCTTAAGCGGCATTTTGGCATGTGCGTTAATTAATTATAAATAAAATGAAAAAAATTTTAGTCACGGGCGCCCTAGGGCAGATTGGTTCAGAGCTTGTTGCGGCACTAAGAAAAAAATACGGCGCAGAGAATATTATCTCCTCCGATGTGAGAGATGCGGCGCAAGTTGCACAAGAATTTTATCCTTACGAAAAGCTTGACGTTCTTGATCGCGCAGGGCTTGCGCAAGTTGTAAAAAAACATGGCATCAATGTAATTCACCATTTGGCGGCGATTCTTTCTGCTGCCGGTGAAAAAAATCCGCAATTATGTTTCGATGTAAATATTATTGGATTATATAACGTGCTTGAAGTGGCGCGAGAGTTGGGTGTGACGCAAATTGTTTGTCCAAGTTCAATCGCAGTTTTTGGCCCCGAAACCCCGCGCGACAACACTCCGCAGCAAACGGTGATCTTGCCAAAAACAATGTATGGCGTCTCTAAAGCCGCGGGAGAATTGATCTGCGACTATTATGTGGCCAAATATAAAATGGATATTCGCGGTTTGCGCTATCCCGGATTAATCAGCTATAAAACCTTGCCGGGTGGCGGAACTACAGATTACGCGGTCGAGATTTTCTACGAAGCGATCAAGCATAAAAAATACACTTGCTTTCTCGAGGCTGATACCGTGTTGCCAATGATGTATATGCCTGATGCAATTCGCGGCACGATAAATCTTGGCGAGGCAGATTTCTCCAAGCTGCAACAGCATTCCAACTTTAACTTCGCGGCGATTAGTTTTTCTTGCGCAGAAATTGCGGCAGAAATTAAAAAGCATATTCCAGAATTTGAAATTGACTATAAACCAGACTTCCGCCAAGCAATTGCGAATTCGTGGCCAAAATCTATTGATGATGCTTCGGCACGCGCCCAGTGGGGTTGGAAGCCAGAATTTGATTTGGCAAAAATGACGGTGGATATGCTAGAAAATTTGCGCAAGAAGTTAGGGTAGAATTTTGAGGCTGGCCCGAGGAGGGCGCTAATCTTAAAATTAGCCACGCAATATTTTTTAAAATGAAATCAAAAAATTATTCGAATTTTTTAATGTTTCCACTGGTGATATTGATGACGGTGGCTACAACAATTTTTATTGCCAAATATTGCGATTTATTCGATTGGTTTGGGTTACTTGCTAAAAAAAGATTGCTAGATTATCCAGTCGCAACATTCGTCACGACGCCATTTTTCTTCTGGATTTCGGCTTATTCTTGTCGCAAATATTCCTCTAATTCCTCTGGGCATGGCCTGCAATCGGTATTACAAATATTAGAAAAATCCCCGAATAATTTTGATAAGGCTTCGTTTTTTTTAAGCGCTCGCATTATAATAGTAAAAGCTGTCAGTTCTTTAATTGCCACTTTTGGCGGCGGAGCCCTAGGAAAAGAAGGGCCTTCAGTTCAAATGTCTGCAGAAATTTTTGCAGTTATTTCTCATAAATATCGCAAATTCTTACCAAAAATTAATTTAGAAACTTGGGTTTTTGCAGGAAGCGCGGCGGGCTTAACCGTGGTTTTTGGCGCGCCAATTGCGGGCGTTGTTTTTATCATCGAAAAATTATCTAAGAAAAAGTTTAGGAATTTTAAATCGAATATTTCTTGGACCTTAATCATCGTTGCAATTGTTACGATGGTTCTTCATGAATTAGATCCAATTTTTATTTTTCAGCATAAAAATTTCTTCACCCTAGATAATGCAATGCCGCTGGTTCTTACGGCAATTATTTGTGGATCAGTCGCATTTGTTTTTAAGAAAATTAGCCACAGCTCTTATCTAAAAATTTCTAGCATTAAAACAAATTGGTGGCATGCGGTTCCAATTGGCGCTGGCCTTGTCGTTGCCTGCATTAGTTTTTATAGCGGAATTTATTCTTTTAGTGGTGGCATCGATACTATGCAAAAAGCGTTGTCGGGTGAAATTATTTTATCAGCGCCAGAAGTTGTGGGAAGAATTCTAAATACCATCATAACTTTTCTTGCTGGTTGCGCCGGAGGGTTGATTGCTCCTGCGATGACAATCGGCACGGGCATTGGTTCTGTGGTTGGAGTTATTTCATCGCCTGCAGATATCGGAATATTTTTATTGGTTGGAATGGCGGCATTTCTAAGTGTTGTTCTTGGCGAATTTCTAACCGCTGCGGTTATAGTTTTTGAAGTGGTTGGAAGAGATGTTAAAACTATTCCATTTTTATTATTCGCGGTAATTGTTGCCGCTTCAACGGTTAAGGTGATCGAGATTGTTTTTGCAAAGCGAGGCGACGATAAGGTTTCTGGTGTTTAAGTGATGGCTATATTATTGCGCAACAAATCGCAGCCCCCGCGAAACCGCCAAGGGCACAACCGAAGCATGATATTCATCTTCAAAAATTTCTACTTTTGAAATAATATTTGGCGATAAACTTATTTGTTGCTGAAACTTTTTTAAATCACCAATCAAATTTTTATTCGATGAATAATTTGCCTCTAAACTTCCTGCGCAAAAATAAATTTTTGCCTTTGTTGTTTTTGCAAGATGAGAAATTTCTTCAAACATCGCGTTATTTTCAAGATCTAAAATTGGGCTAATTACGATGTATTTTTCAAAAATTGTCGGGCGATTTAATATTATCCAAGAGGCTAAAACTGCGCCGAACGAATGTCCGATTAAAGTTCGTTCAACCTTTGTTCTGTAGGTTGAATTGATGAATGGAATTATTGTTGTTTCAATAAAATCAACAAACTCTGTTGCGTGTCCAGAAGTTTCGACCATCGCATTTCTTGCTGCAGAATTTATGTGCGAAAAATATTTATCGGCGTCAGAAAATTTCCACGGTAAAAAATCGCGAGCTCGATGAACATCGCGCCGCGCGTTAAAAGTTTTGCGATCTAGTTCGAGAAAATCTAAATCGGCATGTCCAATGCCAACAATAATTGCATCGGGAATTAGCGATTCTAAAGACTTTGTGGTGCCGAGTAATATTGGAAATATGAAGTTGGGATCGGTCGTAAAAATGACCGGATAAGAATTTGTGTTATCGTGATATTTTGAGGGTAGGGCGATAAATAGCTTATATTCTATATTGTTAATTGCTGATTTGAGGCGATAAGTTTTTGTGTGTGGAATGGCTATTTGATTGGTTGTGGAGGTATTTTTCATTGTAAAAATTTAGTTTTTCTATAAAAGCTATAGTGAAATAAGTTATTTTCTATAAAATGTTTGTAAAAAGATTACAAAATAATGGTTGCACGGCGTGTAACGCACCCATTTTAAGAAATATCTTGTCGCAAAAAAACAAGGCAAAAATAGCCATAACGCCAACCAATTTGCTTAATTATTTCCCGCTGAGTATAAATAGAAAAGTAAAAAAATTTAACGACAAAATCAAATTTTCTTGCGCGCAAAATGATACTAAAGAGCAAGAGATGCAGGCGAAAAAAAGACCGATAGAAGTTGTAAAAGTGTGAGTTATTTTGAATTCAATGTGTGAGAAGAGGTAGTGCGGCGCGCTAAAGGCCGCGATGGCGGTATAAAAACTGCGCCATCTATAAATTGAATTAATTAATTTTTAACAAGTTAAAAATTAATTGGTGGAGACAAGGAGGTTCGAACTCCTGACCCCCTGCTTGCAAAGCAGGTGCTCTACCAACTGAGCTATGTCCCCACGGACTTAATTAAGGCGTGTAATTATGCAAAGCAAAGTTTATATGTCAATTGTCTTTATGTTAAAAATTATAGGAAAGATGCAGAAAAAAAATCATCGCAAAAGTGCTTTCAGTTTAATTGAGATGTCGGTTGTGTTGGTGATTATTGCGATCATTATATCGGGAATGCTTACAATCTCAACGGTTGCCATTACTAACGAAAAAGCAAAAGTTACTAAAGATCGCATAGATGAAATTTATAAAGCGCTCGGGCGTTTTATGTTGAAAAATTATAGGCTGCCTTGCCCCGCCTCGCTCATTTCTACTAAAAATACTGCTGGCTATGGCGCAGAATTGGGCGCGCAAGGAGTTTGTGGTGGTTCTGGGGTTTATACTTCTGCAACATTAGCATCTGCGCCAATTTATGGTGCGGTGCCTGTCAACGCGCTGGGCCTTGCTGATGAGTTTGCTGAAGATGCTTTTGGCAGCAAGTTTGCTTATGTTGTATATAAATATCATACGCTGGCAGAATATCCTGCGGCAACTAGCGTTGGCGGCTTTAGTTATCAAGATGTAAATGTTTCTACCATGATGCCCAATGTAATCTCGATGCCTTCTGCTGCTGCAACTTATAGCGCATTTGTCATAATTAGTTTTGGTGCCAATAAATATGGCGCTTTCAATGCCAATTCTGCAACGCAAAATTCAGGATCTGGCGCCAGCACTTACGAATTACAAAATATGTTGGCAAATATTAGTGGAAGCGTGGCAGATTTTGGTGTTAATTCTTCCAATCTATCAAAAGTTACTTTTACTATCGCCGATACAGACAGCGCGGGGTTTGACGATATTGTCTTTTTTAAAAAGCGCGAAGATATGATTGCTGATTTTGATTCGATGTTTCTCAAGCCTTGTTTTTCTCCGGGGGCTGGCTATGCAGATGCTTATTATGGAAAGTCGCAATACCGCGCCACCGCTTGTCCGATGCCGAACGACAATATAATTCCAAGCGTTGAATGCGCTGCTTTCGGAACTTCGGTCACTAAACAATCTTGCCCTTAAAATGAATAGAAATCGTAAAACTGCCTTTAGTTTAATTGAATTATCAATAGTGCTGGTGCTTACTGCCATCATAATTGCGGGCGTTCTTTCTGCATCAACTGTTTCTATAAATAATGCCAAAACAAAAATTACAAATGATCGTATTAAGGCAATTTATAGAGCTCTCGGTAATTTTGTTTTAAGCAATTATAGATTGCCTTGCCCCGCGGCTCTAGATGTGGCCCGCGAGAGTGTTGGCTATGGCAATTCTTCTGGCTCTGCGGGTGTTTGCGATGGCGCGGGAGTTTATCAATCGAGCACGCAAAGTTCGGTAATTTATGGTATGGTTCCTGCTACGGCCTTGGGCCTTCCCAAAGATTTAGCTGAAGATGGATTTGGCAATAAAATGATTTATATCGTCAATAAAAATTTTACCGCCGCAGATTATCCATCAACAACTTTAAGCAATTATTTTAGCTCTTTTTTGGAATCAGATGCCTCTACTATAAATGTGCTGCAAGTGCCTAGTGGCAACGTTCTTGACGGTAATGCTTTTGTTATAATGAGCTTGGGCCAAAATAAATATGGTGCCTTTAACGCGGTTTCAACAGCGCAAAATAGCATTGCTTCTAGCGATATTTATGAGCAGCAGAATTACGTCTCAAATGTGAATACTGGCACTAGCCCATATAGCGCAGACTTTGGTACCATTAGCGGGCATGGTGCGCGCACGGTTATTACATCGTCAAATCCAAGCAGTGATGTGTTTGATGATATTGTGTTTTTTAGAACCAGAAGCCAAATGGTTACAGATTTTAACGCGATGTTTCTAATTCCATGCGCTGCGGTTGCGGGATATGGCGTAGGTTACTATGGGCAGACGGTTTATCGCAGCAGCGCCTGCACAAGGCCAAATACTGTTACTCCAAGCAAGAAATGCGTGGCTTATGGGGTTTGGGCCGATCAACAGACTTGTTTTGTGAGTTAGCGAGAAAGAAGCAAAAAAATAAAAGCAAAAGAAAGGATAAAAATTCTCTTCTAGCTTCTTTCTGTACCGATTCGGCGTGCCGTCGAGATACAGAAAGAAGCTAGAAGAGAATTTTTATCCTTTCTTTTGCTTTTATTTTTAAATTTTATTTAGAAACATCTTTGATCAATCCATCAATCGCCAATAGCGCAATGGTGTAGCCGTTAACGCCAAGCCCCGAAATCACCGCATCAACCACTGCAGATAAAAAGGAATGATGGCGGAATGTTTCGCGTCTAAAAATATTAGAAATATGCAATTCAATTTTTGGATTAGGAAAAATTTCTAATGCATCGCGAATGGCTACAGATGTGTGGGTGTATGCTGCAGCATTGATTATAATCCCATCAAATTCATCAATTGCTTTTTGAATTTCAGTAACAATTTCACCTTCAGAATTTGATTGTTTAAAAGTGATTTCAATATCAATTTCACTAGCAAGATTCACGCAATCGCGTTCAATTTTTTCAATGCTAGAATCGCCGTAGATCTGCTTATTTCTCCTATGCAGCAGGTTAAGATTTGGGCCGTTAAGAATGAGAATTTTTTTCTTCATAATTTTTTTATTTGTTTTCCGAATGTTTTATTAATTACGGGCAACTATGTCTAGCTTTTTGAAGCAGAATTCAGCTTCAAAAAGTAAAAAATTGTAATAGGAATCGAAATAGCATAAGTGCTGCCAACAATCGCCAGAGTAAGCCAAGGCTCAACCAAAAGACCAATTACAATTATTCCTAAAACCAGCAAAGTTAAATAAACATATTCGTTATGCACCGGAATTTTCTTAATCGAAATTGTCGGCATGCGGCTCGCCATAAGGAGCGCCACTATCATTACATAAGCGATAATAACAGTTGGTTTAGAATAAAATCCTTCGCCAAATTCATAAGTTAAAACCATTGGCAACATCGCCATCGAGGCGCCGCAAGGGGCTGGGATACCTTTGAAAAAATATTTTTCAAGAATTGGGTTCACCGAATCTTTGCTAGAGTCAACGTTGAAGCGGGCCAAGCGAATGGCGTCGCACATTGCAAATAGAAGAACCATCGCCCAATCGAAACCGCGAATATCGGCGAAAGAATTGATCCACATATAGACCACAAAGCCAGGAACGACGCCAAAGTTAGCGAAATCTGCAAGTGAATCAAGTTGCGCGCCAAAATCTGATGTAGAGTTGAGAAAGCGCGCCAGACGGCCATCTACGGCATCCATAAAAGCTGCGATAATTACAAAAGCAGTGGCTTTAATAAAATCTCCCTCCATGGCAAACCTTATGGCTGTAAGCCCAATGCAGATTGCAATTAGTGTAACAACGTTTGGCAATAGGCGAAAAAGTGGAAAATAACCGCTTTTTGTTTTTTTGAAATGTGATTTGATCATGAGAATTTTGCTTTATTAAAAAAAACAGCTGCGTAGTATAATGAACCGAAGCTGTTCATTGCAATATGCGTTTTGGCAATACATATTGCAATGAACATCATCACCTAGAATCTCTTACAATTCATAAAAAAAAGCAATATGAAAAAAACTGATAATCAATTGGCAGCACAAATGGCTAATTGCATTCGCTTCCTAGCCATTGATGCTGTTGAGCGCGCAAATTCTGGTCACCCTGGAATGCCAATGGGAATGGCCGATGTTGCCACAGTTTTATTTTCTGAGTTTCTAAAATTTGATGCGAAAAATCCGCGCTGGCTTGATCGCGATCGCTTCGTGCTTTCTGCGGGTCATGGTTCGATGTTGCTTTATTCTTTGCTATATCTCACTGGTTATAAAGATATTGAAATCGACGATCTAAAAAATTTTCGCCAGCTTGGCTCTAAGACCGCGGGCCATCCAGAATTTGGCGAATTAGACGGAATTGAAACGACAACTGGCCCATTAGGGCAGGGCTTAGCAAATGCCGTAGGAATGGCAATGGCCGAAAAGATGCTTGCAGCAAGGCTTGGCGACAATATTGTGAATCACAAAACTTATTGCATCGTTGGCGATGGATGTTTGATGGAAGGCATTAGCCAAGAAGCCATCTCGCTTGCGGGGCATTTAGCTTTAAATAAATTAATTGTTTTGTGGGACGATAATTCAATTTCGATCGACGGAAATATTTCTCTATCGAGTTCTGAAAATATGAAGATGCGCTTTGAAGCCTGTGGTTGGAAGGTTTTGCAAGCTGATGGTCATAATTTTGATGAAATAAGAAAAGCGTTAAACGAAGCGCAAAATTCTGATAAACCAGTGATGATTGCCTGCAAAACAACAATCGGATTTGGCTCGCCAAACAAAGCGGGATCAGAAAAAGTGCATGGCTCGCCCCTTGGCGCTGCTGAAGCTGCAGCAGTTCGTGAAAAATTAAATTGGAATCATGCGCCATTCGTAATTCCTGAAGAATTAGAAATAGAATGGAGGGCCGCAGGAAAAAGATCGCGCAAAATTTTTAAAGAATGGGAAGAAAATTTTGAGAAGTTAGATGAGGCCAAGAAGCTAGAGCTGAAGCGCATCATGAAAGGAGACTTGCCAAAAAATTTCCACAAAAAATTAAACGAATTAAAGCAAAAAGTTTTTGCAGAAAAACCAAAACAAGCAACGCGCAAATCTTCGCAAGTCGTGTTAGAATTTATCGGCGCAGATTTGCCAGAATTAATTGGTGGCTCGGCAGACCTTACAGAATCTGTGCTCACAAAAACTTCGCATAGCAAAGCGATCACTGCAAAAGATTTTAGCGGCAATTACATTCACTACGGAATCAGAGAGCACGCGATGGGAGCGATCATGAACGGCATCGCACTTCATGGTGGATTTTTACCTTTTGGCGGCACTTTCTTGGTTTTCTCAGACTACATGAAACCCGCGATCCGCTTGGCGGCGCTGATGAAACAGCATGTGATTTATATTTTCACCCACGATTCAATTGGCCTTGGTGAAGATGGTCCTACGCATCAGCCGATCGAGCATTTAGCTGCTTTGCGCGCCATTCCTAACGTGAATGTTTTTCGTCCAGCAGATGCGCAAGAAACAATCGGTTGCTTCGAGCAAGCCTTGCTACACAACACTTCGCCAGCCGCAATAGTGTTAACGCGCCAAAATGTTAACTTTTTGCGCTGCGAATATGTTAGCGACGATGGCTTCTGCGGCTATGGTGGATACGCTATCTCCGACACTGCGATGGGCATCGAACCCGATGTAATTATCCTCGCAACTGGCTCAGAAGTTACAATGGCGATGGAAGCAAAAGATAAATTGCACGAACACGGATTAGCCGTGCGCGTAGTCTCTATGCCATGTTTCGAGCTTTTTGAAAAACAAGATCAAGCCTATAAAAATAAAATTTTAGGCGGACGAAATATTCTTAAAGTTGCGATCGAAGCGGGCATAGAACAAGGCTGGCGCCGCTATATTGGCGATGATGGATTGTTTGTTGGCATGTCATCTTTTGGCGCTTCTGGCAAGGCCGAGGATCTTTATAAGCACTTCAATATTACAGCAGATTTTGTTGTAGAAAAAGTTGCAAAAGAGCTTAAATCAAGGCGTCGCGCGGCTATTTCAAAATATAAAGATAAAGACGATATGCTTGATGAGCTAGATAAATACAAAGAAAAAATTCGCAAAGAAGTTGAAAATGACGATGAATAAAATTTTTGAATTGCGTCATTAGTAATTAAGTGAAGCGGCCTAAGGCCTGTCTTGCTTGTGCTGCATTAAGCAGCCATTTAAAAATTATACAAAAATAACAATGCATATAATTTCACAAAAAACAATCAGCAGTGAAGCCTCGTGCTCTGGAATTGGTATTCACTCTGGTTCTAAAGTTTCAATGAAGCTTATTCCTGCTGAAATAAATAGCGGAATTATTTTTAAGCGTACCGATGTAGAGCCAGCAAAATCAACGGTTCGCGCTAATTATAAAAATGTCGTTACCACAAATTTAGGCACTACAATTGCTAACGAATTTGCCGTAAAAATTTCTACGATCGAACATTTAATGGCGGCAATTTGGGGCTCGGGAATTGATAATTTAATCATCGAAATTGATAACCAAGAAGTGCCAATCATGGACGGCAGTTCTGAGCCATTTATTTTTCTCATTGAATGCGCCGGAATCACTGTGCAAGAGGCTCCGCGCCAAATCATTGAAATCACAAAAAAAGTTCGCGTTGAAGATGGCGATAAATTTATTGAGGTTGAACCAGCCAAAGAATTCGCGGTAGATTTTTACATAGATTTCAATCACAAACAAATTCAGCAGCAAAAATTTAGTTATCATTCAACTTTTGCCTCTTTCAAAAACGATGTTTGCATGGCTCGCACTTTTGGCTTCAAAAATGAAATCGAATATCTCAATAAGAATGGCTTGGCTAAAGGCGGCTCGCTAGATAACGCAATCGTAATTGGCGATGATGGAATTATAAATGAAGGCGGTTTGCGCTATGAAAATGAATTCGCGCGCCACAAAACTCTAGATTTTATTGGAGATATTTATTTGGCTGGGCACTACATACTTGGGCATTTCAACGTTTCTAAATCGGGGCATGGGTTGAATAATAAAATGCTGCACCAATTGTTGGCTGATGAATCTGCTTGGAAATTGATTTAGGGCGTGGATTTTTTGTTATCATTTTCTGCAAATACTTAATTCAAACCCCAAGGTATCAATACCGTCATTGAACGGCATTTGTTTCTAAGAACGATGCCACAAACGCTTAATTCAAACTTATCGCATATTGAGACACTACGCTAAAGCTTGGTTTCTAAGAACGATGCCGCAAACGCTTAATTCAAACTTTTTCCGCCGTTTTTATGATCTATGATTGCAAGTTTCTAAGAACGATGCCGCAAACGCTTAATTCAAACCCTTATTTTGTTGCTTTCTCCAATTATTTCAAAGTTTCTAAGAACGATGCCGCAAACGCTTAATTCAAACCAGATAAAGTAAATCTTTTCAATCAATCCCATGTTTCTAAGAACGATGCCGCAAACGCTTAATTCAAACTTTCAGGAAGGCCATATTCACCTTGCACAATAGGTTTCTAAGAGCGATGCCGCAAACGCTTAATTCAAACTCTTAACGTAAGCGCGTTGATAATTAGCAAAATCGGTTTCTAAGAACGATGCCGCAAACGCTTAATTCAAACAAGATTTATATTTTCCGCAAATATCGCATCTGGTTTCTAAGAACGATGCCGCAAACGCTTAATTCAAACATAATTAAATACTTCATAATTTATAATCATATTCGTTTCTAAGAACGATGCCGCAAACGCTTAATTCAAACTTATGTCCTTAAAAATTTCAGCCATGAATAAAGTTTCTAAGAACGATGCCGCAAACGCTTAATTCAAACTTTTGTTACGAATTACTCAAGAAATAACACTAGTTTCTAAGAACGATGCCGCAAACGCTTAATTCAAACCCAATTTTTCAAATCTATTAAAGCAAAAAGATTGGTTTCTAAGAACGATGCCGCAAACGCTTAATTCAAACTCCAATCGGTTTATTGTAAGGGATTGAAATTCTAGTTTCTAAGAACGATGCCGCAAACGCTTAATTCAAACCGGCGCAGTGATTAAACAAGAAATCACATTTGCTGTTTCTAAGAACGATGCCGCAAACGCTTAATTCAAACCGTTACTAAAAGCTTCTCTGACATATTGACTCGGTTTCTAAGAACGATGCCGCAAACGCTTAATTCAAACCAAATCTATTATTAGTTGCTTAGCGTTCATCTCTAGTTTCTAAGAACGATGCCGCAAACGCTTAATTCAAACGAATTGCTTTTAAAAACAAATTTGAGAAATCAAGTTTCTAAGAACGATGCCGCAAACGCTTAATTCAAACATTGCTGGAAATCTCTGGAGATATTCTGCGCTAGTTTCTAAGAACGATGCCGCAAACGCTTAATTCAAACTCTCTTTTTGCAAGCAAAACAAAATACATTATTGTTTCTAAGAACGATGCCGCAAACGCTTAATTCAAACATAAAAGAAATATGCGAAATATTATTGACTATGTTTCTAAGAACGATGCCGCAAACGCTTAATTCAAACTAATTGTTAAAAAATAACGCTTTTTGTCATGTGTTTCTAAGAACGATGCCGCAAACGCTTAATTCAAACCGCTGCAAAATAGACTATATGTTTAAACACTATTGTTTCTAAGAACGATGCCGCAAACGCTTAATTCAAACCTAAATGCAAAATAACATGAAAGGCAGATACTAGTTTCTAAGAACGATGCCGCAAACGCTTAATTCAAACCTCATTGTTGATATTATTACAAACAAAGTTCACGTTTCTAAGAACGATGCCGCAAACGCTTAATTCAAACTTCTTCTGATAGCTCTTGCTTTCGTTGTAATTTAGTTTCTAAGAACGATGCCGCAAACGCTTAATTCAAACTGAAACTGGCAGCGATAAAATTGTTTTTGACCATAGTTTCTAAGAACGATGCCGCAAACGCTTAATTCAAACGAGAGTTTGGGCGTTACAATACTTTCATTAATGTTTCTAAGAACGATGCCGCAAACGCTTAATTCAAACTATGCAAAAACTAATAGAACAAGGCACACAAGCGTTTCTAAGAACGATGCCGCAAACGCTTAATTCAAACCGTGGCAAATGGCAAGGTAATTGCATCAACAAAAGTTTCTAAGAACGATGCCGCAAACGCTTAATTCAAACCTATAGATAATGGGTTATATGATATATTCGGCGAGTTTCTAAGAACGATGCCGCAAACGCTTAATTCAAACTAATGTTATTGACATTGATTATTTAATGATGCAGTTTCTAAGAACGATGCCGCAAACGCTTAATTCAAACTGCATCAACTCAATAAAACCAACAGCCCACAAAAAATGTAAAAATAAAATTTTATAAACATTTTTGCTAAATCCGTGTTTTTCAAGCATTTTGCGAAGCAAACTAGTTTTTTATAAAAAATCTTGAAATCGCTTACAAATAAAGGCTCTACAGTCTATTTTATCTTGAACAGAAAAAAACCGCCGAAGGTTTGTGATCAGCAAACTATCGGCGGTCCGTTTGAATTAAGTGTTTGTAGTTTGTTCTTTTTGTATTTTAAAAATACAGGCATGAATACAAAATATAAAACACCTACAAAAATTCTAGCAAACAATCACCAAAATAGTCAAATCAAAAAAAGCGAAGATTTATCAAAGATATTAACAGTGTTGCCATACCTCTCAATTTTTTTAATCGAGTCTTGAAATGCTGGAATTATCACGACTGATTCACCTTCATTATCCTGTAAAAATTCATGTTTTTTTAGCTTTGCAAAAAACTCAATTTTTTTAGCCTTTGTAATAGAGAATTCAAATAAAGAATATTGAATTCTAATGCCATATTTTTCTAAAATTTTTACAAATTTTGCGCGGCGTTTGTCAGAAACAAAGTCGTAAGCAATAAAAAATCTTTCTTTCATTTTTGCCATAAAAAAGGTTCAAAATCTTCTTCGTCTTCCATTAGATAATGCACGAATTTCCTAACTTCACGTTCTATTACTTGAGTTAAGTTCTTTTCTCTCAAAAACTCTTCTTTACGAATAAAATCCGACCATTTAGGGAAAAATTTTGTAAAACCATCGCGAGAAAGTTTTGTTAAGCCACCAGTTTCTTTTTCAAAATCTTGCGCAACATTAAATTCCTTAAGATTAAAGGACTTAACCACGAAATGCTCAATTGGCCCACGAAAGATTTCTAAGAAATCGCTTGCAAGTGCAGCGTGGCCATAGTGCTGATCGTGCAAAAAGCCAACATAGGGATCGAGGCTTGCAATCATTAACTGCGTATGGATTTCTCCCTGCAACAAGGTAAAGCAAAATGATAGTAGAGAATTTATTGGATCAGTTGCTGGAAATTTTTTGCGGCCGTTAAATTCTATTTCAGAATTTTTAATTAGATTTTCATTTTGCCAAATTGAAAAATATTTTTTCGCTGCCGCACCCTCAAATCCACGCAGTTCATCTAAATTTTTTGCATTATCTCCACAAAATTCTACTCGACCTTTGGCACGAATTTTTTGTAAAAAAATATTTTGGTTATAAATTTTGCTGACAACAAATTTTTTGGCAATTTTTAATTTATGCTCTAGGTCATTGCTAATATTGAGTTGACGACTTCTTAAAAAAACATTTTTACTAAAATTAAAAACTAAACTTCCCTTGAATTTCCCGCCATTGCTTAAAAAATGAATAGGTAAAAAATGTTTTTCGGCTAGAGAAATTATGCTGCTATCAAGATTAATATCACCAAAGATAATAATATCACGAATTGCAATTGCGGGAATTTTTTGTCTCACCTCATTGCTTGTAGAGTCAACAATTTGTAGGTGTTCACCCTTTTTTATAAGCAAATCATTTTTTCGTGCAATAACAAAAAAAGTCGGCTTCTCAGTTAAAATTGTCATATTAAATATAGCATAAATTATAAAAGCAGCAGCCGTTGCAGCGCTGATCTTTTTTGGTAGGAAAATTTTTTGGATTCATTCCATTTTGAACTTTATTATAGACTTCAGAGGCGAGGTTGTAGGCTTTTTGCAGCAGCTCACTAGAAAACAAAACCTCTTCTCGTCTTCTATTTTGGGTAAAAAATATTGCGCCCCTCGTTATAATTTTTTGTGGAAACATTTCTTTTAAACATAGAGCCATTAAAGCGAGTTGTGCATGGTGAGTTTCGTTGATACGAGAGCTTCCGCGCTTTAATTCAACTGGGACAATTTCCTCATTAGGGTAGAATTCAAGAATATCAGTTTTGCCGCTGATTTGCAATTTCTCTAAAAAAACTCTTACTGAAGTTTCAACGCGCTTCATTGATTTTGAGGCCTTGTAACCATCATCAACTTTTTGATGGGCCTCGCGACCAGACTGAATAAAGATATTTTCATCACGCAATTTTGGTGCGTCGGTTAGGAGATAAAATGCACTGCGTGGGCAATAGTTATATTCGGCGACGAAGGAGAGGGGAAGGGTCATTAAGGTGAAAATTAATTGACGGCAAAATATATTTAACCACAAAGCAAAGTTTGAAGTGGTCGGTTAAATTTACGATTTGAAATTTAGTAGCTTCATATATCCTTGACAATATATTTGCCGTCAACTAATTTTAGTTAGAAAAAAATTTTATACTAAATTAAATCAAATAACAAGATAAATTCTAATTTTTATGTATCATGAAATATCTATTTTTTTAACCAATTTGTCGGTAGAAAAATATGCTCTTATAGTTATGTTAATCCTATGTGTTGCGGTGGTTTTTATTGTCACTAATAACAAAAAAATATAATTCCAATAACACCAAAAAACACCAAAATGCAAGCTTTATACATATTCCTAGATGAAGGTGGCAATTTAGATTTTTCACAAAATGGCACTAAATATTTTTCACTAACTGCGTTAACGACAACAAGAGATTGGGCTTCTACCTACAGCGCTTTAGACGATAAAAAATATAGTTTAATTGAAAGCTGTCACAACACAAATCAAGAATACTTTCATTGCTGCGATGATAATAAATATATTAAAAACGAGGTGTTTGAAATTATCGCGGCAAATCTAAGGTTGTCTAGCGCTCGATTAGATTCAATAATTATTGAAAAAAGAAAAACTTCTGTCGATCTACAAGATGAGAAGCATTTTTATCCAAAGATGCTCGGATGTTTGTTGAGATATATTTTTAACACTGTTGATGCAAGTTGCGTTAAAGAAATAATTGTTATCACCGATCAACTGCCTTTAAAAAGAAAGAAAAATGCTATCGAAAAAGCAATCAAGCAAAATCTTGCTGAAATGCTTCAATACTCAAAAATTCAATATCGAATATTTCATCATTCTTCCAAGGCGCATTATGGTCTGCAAATAGCCGACTATTGTAATTGGGCAATTTTAAGAAAGTGGACTACGGGAGAAAAAGCTTATTACGACAAAATTAAATCTTTTGTAAAAAGTGAATTTGATATTTTTAAAGAGGAGAGAGTTTTTTCTATTGAAGATGTAAGAAATTGACCCCTCTAACTACCTAAAAAACTAATTTTTTAGAAGAACTCCTTGAGTTCTTGTCATTAAAGAGGAACCTTTGAAGGAATTATGTTGAATTTTGACAAATAGTCAAGAACTGAGTTTTATGCAAATTAATAAATATGAAGACAAAGCAAATAAAATTTGAAAAAGCTGGATATAAAATTCATTTTGATCGCCTTAGAGATATAAGGCCAGAAGCTTCTATGATCCGCACGCATAAATTTAAATGTGTGGTTCCAGAGGTGGCAAAAAAAGAGATTTGGGAGAAATTTGAACGAGTGGGGGGAGTTGTTGATAGTAGTGAGAAGGGTTCTTTGATGTGGTTTTTAATTCAGCTCTACAGTTTAGGTTTTTTATTTGTGTCGAAGGAGGGTGGGAAAAAAGCTTTGTTGCGTAAGTTGTATAAAATTGATTTAGAGGAAGTTGAATCTGGCTCAAAATATTATAGATATATTAAAAATGAAGAGGCGTTTCAAGCCTTGATGGCGAAGGGTTTTCGTGGTATTAAAGTTAATGATGAGGATAAGTTTTTATCATATAAAATAATAAAATCTTTGGGTGAAATCTTTGAGATCGATAAAAAAATTTCTGCTGAAAATATGCATGAATTTTCAATTGTTAAAGAATGTCATGATGAATTATTGTTGTTTGTTAAAGAAAGAAAAAGTCTTGGCGCTGCTGATTTGCAAGATTTTTTTGCGGTAAAAATTGAAAAAGAAAATACTGAGGGTTCAACTTTTATTATACAAGAAGTTGCTCTTATAGAGCTGCAAGAGAATGCTAAAAAAATTCTAGATGGCGATGGGATTGATGTTTATACGGCTTATTTTCGTTATTTATCAAAAGCAGCGCAAGCTTCGGGCTATGATATTCAAAGCCTAGCAGGAGTTTCTGAAAATCAAAATGCTCTCTCAAATTTATTTAACAAGGCACTGGTTTCTTTTCAGAGAAGTGTCGATGACTGTTCGCGCCTATTGACTTATGGCAATCCAGAGTTTTTTAAAAATAATAAAGAAGTGCTAGAATTTTTAGCCAAAATTGTTCATGAGTTAGCAAAAAAAGTTGCTATTGCTGAAAATGTCGATTTTATCGCTGGCAATTGGGCAGAGTATAGAACCTTGATTGGTGGGCGTTTGCAGGGCTGGTTATCAAATTTTAAAAATCGCATTGATACTTTTAATGCTGTTTTGAGTGATGATGGTCAGCATAAAAAAGTTTTTGATAGAATTGAAAAAAATTGTGATTGGGAGCATATTTTTTCTGAAGCTGAGAAATTTAATTTTGAACAATTAAAAATTCTACGAGAAAAATTATTTGAAGCTTTAAAAGCCCTAAAGGGAGAAGAAAATAATTTTACAAATGATAGAGATTTTGGTAGTTTGCTTGAAGAGTATAATCAGTATTTGCAAGGATTTAGAGAGTTTTTAATTAAGTGGAATAATGAAGGAATTCCTAATGAAATTGATAAAAATACAATAAAATTTTCTGATAAAAATTTTCTGAGAGATATTTCTTTTTCACTCAATACAAAAGAGCTATGTGAAAAAAATGAGAAGAAGGGTGTTGATGAAAACGAGAAAGAGTTATTGGCTGGAAGAATTTATAAATGGGCCATGGCAGCAGTGCCGCAAGAGCTTGATCATTATCCAAGATTTATTGGTGTAGCAAAGAAAGATCCTAAAGAGCAAATCAAAAATGCTAGCGAGAATGTTTGCAAATTAGCCTTTGTGGCTCTGAAGTTTGCCAAAGATGTGCGGCAAATTAATCTTGAAAAAAGGGTTCAAAACTTCAACGAAAAAAAATGGTTGTCAGCTGATTTTGGCTTGTTGCATAAAAATATTGAAGGATTAAAAAAGCTAGCGGCGCGCTTCGATATGCATTCTTTAAAGAATAGCAAATCTTTTAAATTTATTCAAAAATTTGTTGATCTAGAAAATACAAAATCAGATGAAAAGCAAATAAAAATTTGGCAAAATATTGAGCTAGTATCTGGTAAAAATTCTAAGGAAATAAAAAATTTATTACATAAGAATGATTTTCAAAAAAATCATTACGACTTAAATAAAATCAAGTTTTATTTATCAGGATACGAGCGCAGAAGTAATGGCTTTATAGCAATTAAAGAAACAGATTTTACTCAATATTTGGCTAAGTTTGAGCAGCATTTTGAATTAGAAAATTTAAGCAATGAGAGTGATTTAAGAAAATGGTTGAGGTTAGATAATGGTGTTGCTGGTTCTGACGCAAACGAAAGAGGAGAAATTTTAAAAATTTATTTATCTCTATTATTAAGGGATATTGAAGGGAAGGTTATTCTTCCTCAGGACGAAGAAAGTTATAAAATTTTTATAAAAACATCTCTGGCTAGTTTGGTTTTTGAAAATCTAAAACTAAAACAAAGCCTTGATATTTTAGCTTTGCGACGGTTTTTACAGGCAGGTGTTGCTTCAGAAATTCGTGGTAATATTTCTTTGCTTTCAAGAAAAGATTTTATTCAAAGACAGGTGATTCAAATTACAAATGGCGAGCAATCGTGTTTGCGCTATGTGCCAGTTGAATGGGGAAATTTTGACGATCTAGAAAAATCTTTGGGCGGTGCAAAAATAAAAGGCAAGCGCAATAAGTTTACTAAAAAAAGATTACAAAAAATTAAAGATAAGGCAAAAAAATCTTTTTCACAAAATTCGCTAGAAGTACTTGATAGCGCTGGAATTGACGTGTTAAAAACTAATGCAGAAATTGCTGAAGAAATTTGGAAAAATTTTTCTAAACAAACGCCAGGGGCCCAGCGGAAATTAGCGCAGGTTTTGGGCGAAATGCCTCATCGTTTTGAATCTGTTTTGAGAGTTGCTAAAAAAATTGAAAACCTTTCATGCTTAGAAAATGGCTTATTGATAGAAAAATCAAAAGGCGAAAGTATTTTTCAATTTAGTCTTTTATCAAAGAAGCAAAAAGATTTTTTATACTCATTTCCAATTCAAACTTCCATTTATCAAAAGCAATTTTTAGAAAGATTTTTGTGGCAAGATAAGTGTGTTAAAGATGGAGGTGAGTTACAATTCAACCTATTAACTGAAAGTTTAATGGGCGCAACTATAATTGTTGAAAAAGCCTTTGACGTAAGTTGGAGTAAGGCGCAAAGCGTTGACTTTGAAGAAAGGGATTTTGTATTTTATTGCGCAATTCCATTTCAAATTTCAAAAGAAGATGGCGATAGAGATGCCGAGATTGCTGGCCAACAAAGATTATTAAATGAAGATTTTGCGATAAAAAATGCTGAAGGAAAAATACAAAAGCAAAATCGTCGTGAAGAAAATATTTTGGGAATTGATCTTGGTGAATATGGTTTTGGTTGGGCGGTATTTAATGTGAAGGCGGGAAAATTTATTGCAAAAGATTTTCAAGCAATTCCATTGTTAAAAAAAATGCGCGATGAAGCCGCTAATTGGAAAGATGCACAAGCAAGTGGAATTTTTGCGCGTCCAACAACTTACTTAGCCGACATTAGAGAAAAAACGGCTGGGCAAGTGAGAAATCAAATTCATCACTTGGCTTTAAAACATAACGCGGTGCCAGTTTATGAAATTGAGATTGACGGTTTTGAGAGCGGCGGGCAAAGAATTTCTAAGCTTTATAAAACTTTAAAGACTTCGGATGTTTTTTCTAAAAATTCTAATGAAGCAGATAAAGCTGTGCGTAAACATTTCTGGGGAGCAGAAGGTGCAATTGGTGTGGCTGTAGATGCGGCACAAACTTCTCAAACTTGCCGTAAGTGCGGTGGGTGCGCAACTGATGAAATTAAGTCTGGTGTGGAAGATAAAATTGAGGTAAGGGGTGGTAAGGTTTTAGATAAAATATTGTGCGATAAAGAAAATGGTTTTTATGACAAAAAAGATATTGCTAACTTTATTAAAAGAACACAAAGATCGGAAGGCGCAAATGGCGGTCAATCAAAGTTTATTTGCCAATACTCAGATTGTGACAATAAGGATTGCCATGCGGACGAGCAGGCAGCTGAAAATATCGCGTTAAAATTTTACTTTAAAATTAGCGATAAATTTAAAGAAAGAAGAGATACTTTAGAAGGAGAAGAGAAAAAATTTTATGATAAAAATGGTAAATTTCTAACAACAAAATTCTTTTTGGAAGAATCGCGACGTTTCGCTATTAGGAGGCAATGTTGCTAAAAATTGATTCTTGTCGTAAGAAAATCGGAAATGTGGCTGCTTGCATCAATAAACCATATAACCCTTCTCAACCTCATTCCCCACCACATCGCGCGTCATACATTTCATCATATCCTCAGGTTTAATATTCTTAAACTGCATGCTGTGTTTATTCTTAAACACCAGCGCGGTGTAGCCCTCATTGCTGCCGCGCTCTTTCTTTCCATTGTAAAATTTTTCTAGCGCTTCCCAAAAATCACCGCTAGTTGTATTGCGAATTAAAATTTTTAAACCGAGATCGGGGCAAAAAACTTCAACGTGATTTGGCTCGGGTTTGTGTTTGGAAATAGCGCAAGATGAAATGATTAGAAGCAGCGCGATCAATAATGTTTTATTGTGGCTTGACTTGTCCAATGTTGCTGAAAATTGAGGTGAAGAATCCGATTTTATTGCTGTTAACCTCGGTGTAATTTGATGCAAATTCTAAATTTGATTGATCGGATAAATTATAGCGGCGCAATTCTTTGATGGTGTCGTCGCTAAATTTTATAGAAACAATTGTGCGATCAACGGCTTTTGGCTTGAGAAATAGCAGGCTTTTTACATCTTCGGCGAAATAAATCCAAGTTTCTTCTTCGTTAAAATCTGCCACTAAAGTTGGAGAGCCCATAACGCGCAATACTACGTCTTTTGTGGTTACTTCTTCTTTTAGTTGATTGTGATCAGATAGATCAAACATGTAACCATGCTTGTTAGTTCTTGAAATGCAAGAGGTGAGGGCTGTTAGCAGCAGCAAAGAAATAAAATTCTTTTTAGCGAACTTTAACATTGATTTTATTTAACTGGTTTATATCATAAGTGGAGATCAACTTGATCTTCACCGCGATTTAAGCAATTCTGAATTGCTTATTTAAGTTCATCTCTATTTAAAAAACAAGATTGTAATTCAAAAATCATATGGCAGTTCCTAAGAAAAAGAAATCGAAATCAAGACGCAACATGAGAAGAGGCAGCAATGGCTCTTACGATGCTGGCCTTCCGCAAGTATTAACCGACAAAACTACTGGAGAACTTAAACTTTCTCATCACGTTTCTCTTGATGGTTACTACAACGGACGCAAAGTTCTTGAAACCAAAAAGAAGAAAACTGTTCAAGAAGAATAAACAGCTTTTCTAAAACATGAAAAAATTAACAGTCGCCCTAGATTGCATGGGGGGTGATAGAGCCCCGCAAATCGTGGTTGAAGGGGCCGATATTATCGCCTCAACCAATCAAGATGTTCACTTTTTGATGTTTGGTGATGAGACAAAAATCATGCCAATCATCAATCATTGTCGCCATCTTCAAGATCGCTACACAATAATTCACACAGATGAAGCTATTTCTGCTGATGAAAAGCCTTCCAACGCTTTGCGTCGCGGCACTAAATCGAGCATGCGCTTGGCGATTGATTCTGTTAAGGCGGGAGAAAGCGACGTGGTGGTTTCGGCAGGAAATACTGGCGCTTTAATGGCGATGGCTAAAGTTGTGCTGCGTCCACTGCCGTCGATTGACCGTCCGGCCATTGTTACATCTATTCCCAACAAAAAGAAAAAAGCTACAGTAATGCTTGATATGGGCGCCAATGTTGAGTGCGACGCTGACGTTCTTTATCAGTTCGCGGTGATGGGGCACGCCTTTGCGCGCGTGGTTTTAAAAATTGAAAACCCAACAATCGGAATTTTAAATATTGGCTCTGAAGAGGCTAAGGGCAGCGATGCGGTGAAAAATGCGGCCAGTTTAATTAAAGAAAGCGCTCACCTCAAAGATTGTTTTTATGGTTATGTTGAAGGTGATGATATAACCAAGGGAACCGTTGACGTTGTAGTCACCGATGGTTTTTCTGGCAATATCACTTTAAAAGCAATTGAAGGTGCGGTGAAGTTGGTTACAGGAATAATTAAAGAAGGATTCACTGGTTCATTCTGGTCGAAATTAGGATATTTATTTGCGGGGCCTTCAATCACAAGGGCTACCAAGGTTGTTGATCCGCGCATGCATAATGGTGCAATGTTGGTTGGGTTGAATGGCGTTGTGGTGAAAAGCCATGGCAGTACTGATCGCGTGGGTTTTGCTAATGCGATAAAAGTTTCGATTTCTTTAGTAGAAAATAAAATTAATGAGCGCATTATGGAAGAAATGAAGCCAATGCATTCTGTAGAGGTGGAAACCAATTCTAGCGAGTCTTCTGGCTTATAAAGCCCAAAATAAGGATGCTAATTTATGTCAAAAATTAATAGTGTTATTGTTGCTACAGGCTCATATTTGCCAGCAAAAATTGTTACTAATCACGATCTCTCGCAAACAGTAGATACCAGCGATGAATGGATTTTTGAGCGCACAGGAATCAAAGAAAGGCGTATTGTTGCGGAAGGGGAATTAACCTCTGATCTTGCTGCTAGTGCGGCTTATGCTGCTATTGCTTCTTCTTCGGTGCCAATTAAAGCCGATGAAATTGAGCTTATTATTGTTGCTACCACAACTCCTGATTTAACTTTTCCTGCTACGGCCACAACGCTTCAAGCTAAAATTGGCGCTAAAAATGCATTTGCATTCGATGTGCAAGCAGTTTGTTCGGGCTTTGTTTATGCTTTAACAATTGCGGATAATTTTATTAAATCGGGGCAAGTGAAAAATGCCTTGGTTGTTGGCGCCGAGACACTTTCTCGTATTGTAGATTGGAAAGATCGCAATAGTTGTGTACTGTTTGGAGATGGGGCTGGAGCCGTGATTTTGCAAGCTTCGCAAGAAGAAAACCGCGGCATAATGGCGAGCAAACTTTCGTCTGATGGAATGTTGAACGATATTTTAAAAACTAATGGCGGACCTTCTTTTAATCAGAAAAGCGGCGTTATTTATATGGCGGGAAAAGAGGTGTTTAAACATGCGGTTGATAAAATGGTGAAATCGGTAATTGATGTTCTAGAAAAAATTGGAATGAAGCCGAGCGATATTAATGTGTTGGTGCCGCATCAGGCTAATGCACGCATTCTTGCTGCTGTTTCTACGCGCCTTGGTATTACTGAGGATAAAGTGATTCTTACTGTCGCTAATCATGCTAATACTTCTGCGGCTTCAATTCCTTTGGCGCTAGATTATGCCAATAAAAATAATCGTATTAAAAAAGGTGATTTAGTTGTGATGGAGGCCTTGGGTGGCGGGCTTACTTGGGGATCTGTGGTGTTGCGTTGGTAACCTGCTAATAATTATTTAGCGCCAGTGGAGTTTGAGGAAGTTAATGGAAAATTCTTGAAATATGCTTAATTTAGTGTCCGAGAAAAGGTTGGCAGATCAAAATAAAAAATTTACAGAGAAAGGATATTTGAACTCTCGGAACGATTTTTAGCGGTTACTAAATAATTTGATCTGGCTAGGTTTTATTACAATTTCTGTTTTATCGCTGCATTTTAAAAACTAGATATTTAAAGTTGCTAATGTAAATAACTAGAACACATGAGTGTTATTAGGAATTATTAGTAAATTTATTATGTCGTCAAACGAAGATCCTATCAATAAATTTGTAGAAGAATTGCGGGCTTATTTTAAGGCCGAATCTACGAAAATTAAGAAAAATAGCGATGATTATACGCCCGAGATTAGGGCGATGATGCTTGAAATGCCCGAGCATCTTGATGCCTGCGCAACTGAAATAGGGCGCATTGAAATGGAGGCGTTTGCTGAATTTGAGGCAGAAAAAGCCGACTCTCCCGATGGAATAAAAAACTTATCTAAGGCAGAAATCGCACAAATTCTAGATGCCAAAAAGAGGGCGAAATTTAACGGATCAGAAATCGCCAAAACACTTTTCACAATTGCCTGCGCTTCAGAGATGAAGATCTCGCAATGCTTGGCTTTTGCAGAGCAATGCGGCGTTAAAGATTTAAGTTCGTTCGATTCTAAAACAGGATTAAGCCCGCTTGTGGCGGTAATGTTGCGCAGAAAGAATGCGGTGGCGGCAATGAAGGAGTTAGAGCGCGCAGGTGCCGATATTCACGCGGTATCTTTGCAGGGCAATAACATCGCGCATATGGCGGCGTTGTTTGGCGTTAACAAAGAAGTTCTAGATCACTTAATTAGCAGCAAAGTTAATTTTAACCTGAAGAATAAAAATGGCATGACCCCGCTAGATATGGCGGTTGGCAAGCGTGATTTAAATTTTATAAAATATTTACAAAACGAAGCTAAGGCAGAATTTAATTTTACGCCGCAAAAAGTTCGTGATACTATTGCGGATAAAATTGAGGATTTAGAAAGGGTGCGATCTGTTGCTGCAAGAAGAAAATCCACTATTTCTAAAGCAGAAAATGAAATTGATGAGGCGAGTGAGAGAGCTATCAATGCAAAATTTTCAAATAAAGGTGCGGAGGTAAAGTTTGTCGTTGCACCTATGGAGATGGGTTTGAGATTAGAAGATACTCAAGATTTTATTAATAATAAATCTCGGCAATCTTTGACACAACAAACAACAACCGATAGCGCTATAAACAATAATATTGCGCAGCCAGTTCCTGTTGTAGATGCAAAAGATCGTGAGCAGCGCAATAAAGAGCAAGAAGCGCGGCGCGGAGAACTTCAAGGAGAGAAGTTGCAAGAGTTAGATTCTGGAATAAAAACTGGCTTCTTAGGTGATTTTGTTAGTGGCATTACTACTTTGGCTGCGGCGGTAGTAGAGGTGGGCAAAGTTGTAGAATATGTTATTGAAGATGGGTTGCGAGAAATAAAAGAGATTGTTCAAGATGAGTTGGGAATTGACGATAAAGATGAGAAGATGGAGGGGGGTGATAAAAATCAACCGCCGCAGCTAGAATTGGTTGAGCAAAAATTAGAAGGTCAATCTTTAGAAAATCAATTGCAGGCAGATCATCAATTGCCAGAAACCCAATGGCAGGAATATATTAATGCGCGAAAGCAGGCATCGGCAAATGCTGAGGCAGGGAAGGGCTCTGTTATAAAAGATGTTTCTGTGGCAAAAGAGCGCTATTCGTCGCAAGGCGGTTTTGGGTCAGAAAAAGACCCTGTAGCAAAAGAAGGTTTTTTATCAAAAGTTGCGCCGCCAGATTCAGAAAAACAGCAGTCACAGAGCGATTCTTCAGAAAACCAATGGCAGCAATATCTTGAGGCTAGAAAGCAAGAATCGGCAAATTTAGATAAAGACTCGGCATCTCACTAATTAGCCTTACCCTAAGAAACTTGATCAAAAAACCCAGTATCGGGGTTGAAGGACATAATATCGCCAGTTTCGACGTTAAAGTGCCAGCCAAATACGCTGAGTTTGTTTTCTTTCATGCGTTTTGCGATATATGGATAGCCTATCAAATTGCGCAGCGAAACTATTACAGATTCTTGCTCGCACGAAGCCTCTTGCGCTTCTTCATCTTTGCCAACCATTTCTTTTTTAACGGCATCGCGCGCTTCCGAGGCAATAGAAAGCCACGTTTTCATAGATTCAGAAAGGCCATTAGTTGAGGCGGTGAATTTATCGGACATCATCATTTTTATACCATCACATTTTGCATGACCAAGTATGATGATATTTTCAACTTCTAGCACCGTTGCGGCATATTCTATGGCAGATAAAATGCCGTGAACTCCAGTTGTATCATATTTAGGAACTAGCCCGCCAATGTTATTTATGATGTAAAGTTCGCCCGGATTGGCGGCGAAAATTTCTGCTGGCGCAATTCTGATGTCAGAGCAAGATATTACCATTGTTGATGGCTTTTGACCTTGTTCTAACAGGTGATGAATCATGTCTTTTTGTTGCTGATAAGTTGTAGCTTTAAAGGTTCTGAAACCGCTGATAAGTTTTCCGATATTTGGCATAATTATTGTTTTATTGATGCGAGAGAAAATTTTTACAACTTTGTAAATTTTTTGCGCAAATGTCTATCAAAATTATATTTATCATTACGAATTTGTCCAAAAATAGTTTGCTTGCAATAAGCAAATAAAAAGCGGGACGAAGAAAAACTCCGCCCCACCAATAAACCTCATGCCTTTATAAGGAAATGAAGGGTTTTTAAGAGAACGTACCACATTCCGTGTCAATTTAGATGAAATTTATCCGATAATTTTTCTCGATGCAATGCACTTCAAATGCAACAAGCGCAATACTGTAGTCGGTAAAGCGCTTTAACTTGATCTACAAAATCGAGGCGTTAAAGATATTCTCATCGCTTGTATTGATTGCCTCAAAGGCACTCATAAATATTTATTTTTTAAAGGAATGAGTTGCGAGTAAAGCTTGTCCAGAAGCGATAAATTCAATATTCTCTAAAACTGAAATTCAGCTTTGTGTTATCCACCAAATTAGAAATTCTTTAAAATATATTGTGTTATATTGAGTCAAAAAATCAGAAAGAATTTATGGCGGATTTGAAAGAAGTTTGTGATTTAATAGATCGCAGATAGTTTTGGTGCAAAATAATAAATTGTTTTAACGCAAAAAATAAATTAAATAATAAATTTATGTCAAAAAAATTTTTCGGAGCGCTTCTTGGTAAAAAAACAGAACAAAAAAAGGATGCAAGCGAAGCACAACAACCAACGGCAGCAACGGCACCAGCAACTCAAGCAACCACAACTATTGCTGCAAGCAAAGCACAACAGTCAACAGCGCCATCTTCTGCTCAACGAGCAACCAAACCAGCAGCTTTCTTAATATCTACAGAAGATGAAGCAACCACAACTATTGCTGCAAGCAAAGCACAACAGTCAACAGCACCCTCTTCTGCTCAACGAGCAACCAAACCAGCAGCTTTCTTAATATCTACAGAAGATGAGGCAACCACAACTATTG
>CAMCAW010000019.1 GCA_945872855.1 Rickettsia typhi
CCAAAGTCGCGCGCGGTTTGGCAATCTAGTGCGGTTTCGGCATTTGTGCGCACTTTTAGCGTGCGAATTTCATCAGCCCAAAGCATTAATTCGTTGAAATCGCCCGATAAATTTGGCTTTAAAGTTGGCACGGTTCCAAGAATCACTTCACCTGTCGAGCCGTTGATAGTAATAGTTTCGCCCTCTTTCACCACCAGATCTGCCGCCGCCGAAATTCCATTATGACCCGCCGCTGCAACCGTGAAAAACTTGCCACCATGATCAACGTGAATTGCCGATGCGCCAGAAACGCAAGGCGTTCCCATGCCGCGCGCCACAACGGCTGCGTGCGATGTCATGCCGCCACGCGCGGTTAAAATTCCTTGCGAAACATGCATGCCTTTAATGTCTTCGGGGCTGGTTTCTACTCGAACCAAGATAACTTTTTCGCCAGTTTCGGCGCGCTTTTCTGCATCAGCAGAAGAAAATACCACCACGCCAGAAGCTGCACCCGGTGAGGCAGGAAGGCCTTTTGCGATCACCGTAACTTTCGCCTTAGGGTCTAGTGTTGGATGCAGCAATTGATCCAAACTTTCTGGCTCAATGCGCTTAATCGCTTCTTTTTTATCGATCAATTTTTCCTTCACCATATCAACCGCAATCTTCACCGCAGCATGCGCTGTGCGTTTGCCATTGCGGGTTTGCAGCATCCACAATTTTTTATTTTGCACCGTAAATTCAATATCTTGCATATCGCGATAATGCAATTCTAGCTTCTGATAAATTTTCATGAATTCAGCAAAAACTTCAGGCATCGCTTCTTCCATTGAAGGCAGTGTAGAGCCAAGCTGCGCCTTGCCCGCGTTGGTTATAGATTGTGGCGTGCGAATTCCCGCAACCACATCTTCACCTTGCGCATTAATCAAAAATTCGCCATAAAGCGCCTTCTCACCAGTAGAAGGATTGCGCGTGAAAGCCACGCCAGTAGCGGAATCGTCGCCCATATTACCAAACACCATCGATTGCACATTCACCGCTGTGCCCCATTCTTGCGGCACGTTATTCAAGGCACGATAAGTGATTGCGCGCGCATTCATCCACGAATCAAAAACCGCGCGAACCGCGCCCCACAACTGTTCATCAACATTTTGTGGAAAATCTTTGCCCGTTTCTTCTTTAACTTTCGCCTTAAATAATTCGGCAATTTCTTCAAGGTTTTCTGCACTTAAATCGGTGTCTTGCTTGGCGCCAAGCTCATGTTTTTTCTCGTCTAAAATTACTTCGAAGTTATAACGATCAACTTCTAAAACCACATCAGCATACATTTGAATGAAGCGCCTGTAAGAGTCGTAGGCGAATCTTTTATTGCCAGATTTTTCAACTAATCCTAAAACTGTTTTATCATTTAACCCTAAATTTAAAACGGTGTCCATCATTCCGGGCATTGAGGCTCTAGCGCCTGAACGCACTGAGAAAAGTAGCGGATTTTTTTCATCACCAAATTTTGCGCCCAATTTTTCTTCGATTACGCTAAGCGCTTTTTCTACTTCAACTTTTAGCGAATTAGGAAAATCTTTATTGTTTTTATAATAAACATCGCAAACTTCAGTAGTGATTGTAAACCCTAGAGGCACAGGCAATCCCATGTTTGACATCTCGGCTAAATTGGCGCCTTTTCCACCAAGCAAATTCTTCATCGAAGAATCGCCTTCAGATTTTCCATCACCAAAAGAATAAACAAATTTTTGAGTTTGAGACATTTTTTAAGAAAATAAATTAAACGAGAATTGGCGGGAGAATATAGAGAGAATGGAGTTTAAGTCAACGCTACAAATCAAAAAATCGCTGCAAAAATTATACGCTGCGCTTAACAATCCATTCTATCGCCCGCTCTATTTCCGCTGCTTTGAAAGTTTTGATATCTTTTTTCAACGCCATCTTCACCACCGAAAGAACTAGCTTTTGCCAAAAATGGCCCATCACTACAGCCACATGGCCCACGCTATAATAATGCGATTTGATAAAATTGATGTGATATTTGAAAGCTGCAACATTGGCCCAACCATCGAATTGCCTAGCGTCAACCAAAATATTGATATGCCCAAATTGCTCCATCAGGCGATCAATTTGCGGCGCAACCTCTTCAATCTCTTGAGCCTCTAGCTTTCCAATCGCTGATACTTTGATAATTCTATCTTGAATAGTTTCAATTTTTATCATGCCGCCCTTTTTTTGATTAATTTTAGCGCCGCAAAAATTAATGCGGCGCTAAGTTTTATGACCCAAACTTTTCTGCGAAGATTGCAACTAACAATAATACTACTGGCGCAGTTAACATCATGCCGTCAAGCCTATCAAGCACTCCGCCATGTCCAGGAATAATATTTCCCGAATCTTTTACGCCAAAAATTCTTTTGAATTTCGATTCCATTAAGTCGCTAATTTGCTCGACCAAAGAAAGTAACATGCTTGCCAAAACAAAAAATATCACGCCACCAAAAAACACAGAAGAGCTGATTAAGCCGATCACCGCGCTAGCAATAACCCCACCCGCAAGCCCCGACCAAGTTTTGTTTGGACTGATATCTGGCGCCAATTTTTTACCACCCAAAATTCTGCCAGAGAAAAATGCAAAAATATCCGTAACCCAAATTATTGAGAACATCCAAAACACAATATCGGTATCGATTGCGCGCAATTTATAAACCGAATAAAGTGGAATTAGAATGTAGAAAAATCCAATCACGCGCCATCTTTTTTCATCAGCGCGATCTCTTATCATGTCGATCCACTCAACAGTCATAAGGATCGCCATCGCAATTACTAAAAGCAAAAATAAGCTTTGCGAGAAAAAAATCGCATAAACCGCAATTGGCAATAAAATAATTGACGTGATAATGCGCTGCTTGGTGTTATTTGCCAAATCTGGCATGTCAACTTTTGCCACAATTTTGTCGATAAAATTATTGAGGCAAGAAATCATTTTGCAGGCTTTAGCCTTAAAAACACTGGTTTTACCACATTTATCTTTTTCCATATCGTCTCTCTCTTTTGTTAAAGTTAATTATTGCATTTTGTAAATCTTTTTTGGAAAAACTTGGCCAAAAAATTTCGGTAAAATAAAGCTCGGTATAGGCTGATTGCCACAATAAAAAATTGCTGATTCGAAAATCTCCGCCAGTGCGAATTAATAAATCTGGATCAGGAATTGACGGCTGATATAAATTTTGCGAAATTAATTCTGGCGTCACCGCTTCAACGCCAAGCTTGCCTACACTAACTTCAAGCGCAATCTTTTTTACCGCATCAGCAATTTCCTGCCTTCCGCCGTAGCTAAATGCAACATTTAAAGTTAGTGCATTATTATTTTTTGTATCATTTTCAATTGCAATGATGCGCTGTTTTGTTTTTTGCGAAAGCCTCGTTAAATCGCCCGAAATAACGATGCGGACGTCTTTTTTCATCAAAGATTCTGTTTCTTTTTCAAGATATTCATCGAGCAATTTCAACAAATAAGCGACTTCGTCTTTTGGGCGATCCCAATTTTCAGAGGAAAATGCGTAAATCGTTAAATATTTCACGCCAATTTCAATGCACGCATCAGAAATTTTTTCAATATTATCGGTGCCTTTTTTATGACCAATTTGCAGCGGAAGTTTGCGTGATTTTGCCCAACGATTATTACCGTCCATAATAATCGCAACATGGGCTGGAACCTTGATATTAGAGGCTTGCTCTGATTTTTTTCTACTGAAAAATGCCATTATCTTTGGCCTTAAATTTTCATCAATTCTTTTTCTTTTACCAAGCAAGAATCATCGATTTTTTTAATAAATTCATCGGTAATTTTTTGAATAATATCAGAAAAAGCGTGCGCTTGATCTTTGCCAAGCTCTTTCTCGTGCTTCTTAAATTCATCTAAAACATCGCGGCGATTATTACGAATAATAACTTTTTTATCTTCGCCATATTTTTTTGCCAATTTCACCATCTCTTTGCGGCGCTCTTCGCTCAATTTTGGAATCATAATTCTGATCACTTGACCATCAACCAACGGGTTAAATCCAAGGTTAGAATTGATGATGCCTTTTTCAACATGCTTCACATTTTCACGATCCCAAACTTGAATCGACAAAACCGTAGCTTCTGGCACCGAAATGCTCGCCAGCTGGCTTAAAGGCATCATCGCGCCATAAACTTCTGCGCGCACATGATCTAATAATTGCGGGCTGGCGCGCCCAGTTGAAACACTGTCGAGGTCGCGTTTAAGCGACGTCATCGTATCTTCCATTTTCTTACGAGCTTTATTTGTTAATTCAGTTATCATAGTTGTAAAATTTGTTAGTTAAAAATTGAGAATAATATATTTTATCCATTAAAGGTAATTACGAAACCTCCACCACCACCGCGCCGCCTTGTCCGCCACCGATGCACAAAGTTGCAAGACCACGATTTTTGCCGCGCCTTTTTAACTCGCGCAATAAGTGAATGATGATGCGCGCACCCGTCATTCCCACGGGGTGCCCAAGCGCAATCGCGCCACCATTAACGTTTATAATATCGCGATTAATTTTTCCAAGCGCCTTTTCTCTGCCTAAATATTTTTGCGAGAATTCATCAGAAGCAAAAGCCCGCTCGCAGCCAATCACTTGGGCCGCGAAAGCTTCGTTTAATTCAACCAATTCCATATCTTGCAAACTTAACCCAGTTTTATCGAAAACTTTTGCTGAAGCAAAAACTGGCCCCAAGCCCATGCGCGTAGGATCCATTCCAGCAAAGGCAAAATCGCGAATATAGCCAAGCGGCTCTAGCCCTAACTCTTTCGCTTTTGATTCGCGCATTAAAACCGCAAAAGCCGCGCCATCCGTGACTTGCGAAGAATTTCCAACCGTGACAGTTCCTGTAACTTTTTCAAAATAAGGCGATAATTTTGCTAAAGCTTCATTGGTTTGGCCCTTACGTACACCCTCATCTTCCTCAATCATCAAGCTATTTTTTTCATCATTATTGAACACCGGAATTATCTCTTCCCTAAAAACTCCATTGGCCATGGCCGCTTCTGCCAGTTGGTGGCTGCGCAGAGAATATTCATCTTGCTCTTGACGCGTAATCTTAAAATCTTTCGCCACATTTTCTGCGGTGCAGCCCATAATTAAACCCGAGACAGGGTCTGTTAAGCCTTGCTGCAAGCCAATTACTGGCTGCAAAAAATAAGGGCGAAAAGTTGAAAAAACTTGTAATTTTTGAGAAAAAGATTTTGCTTTAAATAATTTTGCAAAAAATTCTGTCATTTTTTTGCCGAAAAAAAGCGGAATATTGCTCATCGATTCAGCGCCGCCAGCCAAGATAACATCGGCATCGCCGTTTAAAATTCGCGCCATTGCAGACGTCATCGCTTCCATGCCTGAAGCGCAATTGCGATGCACCGTAAAAGCAGGAATTCTTTCTGGCAAACCAGCCTTCAAAGCAATAACGCGAGCAATGTTTGCAGCCTCTGCAGGCTGAGCTACGTTACCAATAATAACTTCATCAATTATGTTGGCGTCAATGCCAGAGCGAATCACCACCTCTTTCACGATTCGCGCACCTAAATCATGTGCGCTTAAATTTTTCATAGCACCACCAGCTTTGCCCATTGGCGAGCGGAAGCCGGAAATCACCGCGATTCTTTCTTTCATTTTATTGGATTTAGTTTTAAAAATTATTTATGCCAGCATAATTACACCAGCGTAACTAAAAATCAAAATATAAATAGCTAATCAAATTTTACTGCTTTCAAAAAAATTATATGAATAAAAATTTTTCCGATCTCGCGGCATTTGCAAATCATCTCGCCGATTTAAGCGAGCCAGTTGCGCGCAAATATTTTCGTATGCCAAATGGCGAAGTTGCGAAGGAAGATAAAAGCCCTGTAACCCAAGCAGATCGCGAGATCGAAGCGGTGATGCGCGCCGAAATTGAGAGAAAATTTCCTGATCACGGCATTATTGGCGAGGAGTTTGGCCTACGCAATCCTAGCTCAGATTACCAATGGATTCTTGATCCAATCGACGGAACTTCATCTTTTATCATCGGCCGCCCAACCTTCGGAACGCTTATTGCTCTAGCCTATAAAGGCGATGTGAAAGCAGGAATTATCAATCAGCCAATTTCTAATGAGAGATGGCTTGGGCTTGATTTTGGTAAAACAGAGCAAGAAAAATCTGGCGCATGGCTTAATGGAAAGCCAATATCTACGCGCGATTGCGGCGAAATTAGCAACGCGATTATTTCTACAACATCGCAATTTTTTTTCGAGGAAAATGATTTGCACAAGTTTCAAAAACTCGCGGCACAGGCGAAATATCAGCGTTTTGGTGGCGTAGTTTATGGCGGCGATTGCTATGCTTACGCCTTACTCGCATCTGGCTTCATCGATATTATAATTGAGCCTTCACTCAAGATTTATGATTATGCCGCACTAATTCCAATCATTAAAATGGCAGGCGGATTTGTGGGCGATTGGCATGGCAATGAACTTAAGCTAGAATCTGATGGCAGAATAATCGCCTGTGGCAGCGAGGCCTTGTATCGCAAGGTTATAGAGTTGTTATAACGGCCATCAAGAACTGTGCTACGAATTATACTATCTTCAACCTACGAATTCTCTCTTGTCGCATCTTCTCAAAATCATCACCCGCATGATAAGAAGAGCGGGTTAGCGGGCTTGAAGCCACCATCAAAAACCCTTTGCTATATCCCATTTTCTTATAAAACTCAAACTCCTCAGGAGTGACGTAGCGATCTACGGGCGCGTGCCTTAGCGTTGGTCTTAAATATTGCCCTATAGTTAAAAAATCAACATCAGCCATGCGTAAATCGTCCATCACTTGCAGCACTTCGTCCTTAGTCTCGCCTAGGCCGAGCATCAATCCAGATTTGGTAAAAATTGTAGGGTCAATCTCTTTCACCTTCTTCAATAAATATAAAGAATGAAAATAGCGAGCACCAGGGCGAATAGTGGTATAAAGACCCGGCACGGTTTCAATATTATGATTGAAGACATCTGGTTTTGCCGCGACAACTTTTTCCATTGCGCCATCTTTGCGCAAAAAATCTGGCGTAAGAATCTCGATTGTGGTTTGCGGAGCCGACACGCGAATTTTTTCTATACACTGCACAAACTGGCTCGCACCGCCATCTTGCAGGTCATCGCGATCAACCGAAGTTATCACGATATGCTTCAAACCCGTTGCTGCCGCCACTTCAGCCACGTTATCGGGCTCGTGCGGGTTTACTGCGTCTGGCTTGCCAGTTTCGATATTGCAAAACGAGCAAGCTCTGGTGCAAACAGATCCAAGAATCATCACCGTCGCATGCTTCTGCGCCCAGCATTCGCCAATGTTGGGGCATGCCGCCTCTTCACAAACTGTGTGCAATTTGCGCTCGTTTAAAATTGCTTTAGTTTCATAATAACCTTTTGATGTAGGCGCTTTAACCCTTATCCAGTCTGGCTTGCGAAGCATTTGCTCTTTTGGCGCAGATTGCGCAAAACCGCGCAAGTCTTTATTATCAAGCTTTGCGATTTGCCCCGTTTCTCTTTTTTCTTCTCTAGTTTGCACTTTTAAAAAATAATATTTAAGATTTTTTTAAATCTTTGGATGAAATCATTAACTGCTTACCTAAACCTGCTAGCCTTATATTAATTGCCTCCGTTGACACCTTAAGTTTGTCAGCAAGATAAGAACTATCTATCTTATTATTATTTTCCGCTATTAATTTAGTAATAGCGGAAGTTGGCATCAATAAATTTGCTGCAAAATTATTTGCCTGCTTCTCATCCTCTAGATTTACATTATTATTAATAATTCCTTTACAGTCAGAGTGCCTATATAGCGCATCATCCACTATTCCATCACCTATTTTATTGCGATGATAAAAAAAGTGACCTATCTCGTGAGATATTGTAAATCTTTGACGAACTTCAGGATGCTCATTATTCACAACGATAATATACTTATCATTCCTTCTTTTTATTATACCAGATATATTGCCAAGATTATCTTGTTTTTCTACATATAGCCCTAGCGCCATTGCGAGACCCTCAACATCCACTGGGATAGAAGATTTTGCAAAATAATTAATTTTTTTTAACACATCTGCTAAATCCATTTTTTACCTCTCATTCAGTTTTTTCATTCAATAAACAGACAACTGGATAATCCTTAGAGTAATTATACATCTCTAATTCTTTCCAAGGAAAAGATGCTACGATTGTAACTGGATACCCAAGACTTCTAAAAATCATTCTGATATTCCTAGCGAATGCTAGAGAAGTAATGTCGATCAAATAAGAACCGTTAAGCTTTTTCCCATATTCAATTACAACCCTCATCATCTCTGATAATATTGTGCGGTTGCGGTACTCTGGAGCAATAACCATACAACTTGTTTCGATGTATTCTAGATCGCTATTCAATCCAATTGTTCTAAGTAGATTGCGGTATGTAAATTCAGTTCCAGAAATTTCACGAGATAAATATTTACTACCAATGGAAGTCATAACTCTTATTCCTCCAACAACTCTTCCATTTATCGCCGCAACAACTATTGCAGCACCATCATCGAACTCATTTTCGAGCCAGCTATTTTTTATTAACCCCTTCTCATTTTTAAAAATATCATTTCTAAGATTATAATATTGACTTAGTAAATTTTTATCGCGAGTGACAAAGATTTGCTTAGTATCGTTAAGTTGACCACTTTCTTGAAAGTTTCTTTGGCTAGCTAACATTTTCTTCTCCTGTCTTTTGTTCATCTGAAAAATAACTATCTTCATAGTTTTTGGCTTTTACATTTCCTTCTTTTATTTCTTCAAATTCCTCATAAATATTTTCCACGTTAGGCACCTCATCTAGCTTAAAATCTTTATAACTAGCCAATATGTCCGATATATTATTTTGTATGAAATCGTTAGCAACTTTTTCTGCAACCTCTTTAGCTATTTTTTCTGAAATATTCTTAGCTATTTTAGTCGCTTGCTTCTTCGCCTTATTTTTTATGGAAGCATACGCAACCAGTCCAGACATAACTATTCCTATGGTTAACGCACCTAATATTACATCTACGTACACTTGATAATCAACCATATACTACTTCGTTTCTCCCGTAACCACATATTTAGCGATCTCGGCGATGTTTGTAGAGTGATCCGCTAATCTCTCAAAACTTTTTGCGATAAATAAAATATTTATAATATTCGTAACTTGCTCGCGATTAAAATTATCTTGCTCAAGAATCACAAATAAATCGCTGTAAATTTTATCGATTTCGTCATCTCTTTTCAAAACGTCATCAGCCTCCACAATGTTCTGATCATTGAATGAATCGACTGCATCACGCACCATAACCTTAGAAAGTTCTAACATTGCCAACAAAGAATTTTGCACGCCATTATCGAATTTTTTCAACTTAATGCGCAGAATTTTTTTGATGATGCTCTTCGCTTGATCACCAATGCGCTCTAGGTTCGAAGCCACCTTCAAAGATGAAACAATGTAGCGCAAATCAACCGCCATCGGCTGACGCATCGCCAAAATTGCGGTGATTTTTTTCTCTACCAAAAAGTCTAGAGCGTTGATTTTGTAATCGTGCGAGGTGATTTGCTCAACCAAATCTTCATCTGGGTTAGAAATTGCGTGCGACACAAAATCTAGCGATTGCGCCACCAATTGACCCATTTCATCGAGCGTGCCCGAAAGCGATTGCAGGTCTTTATCGTATGATTTTACTGTATGCTCTTTTAAGCTCATAAGAGAAAATTAGAAATTTAAATTTTAAATTGACGCGTTATGCTAATATTAAATTTATAATTTAATATTCAAAATATGAGAATCTTAGTGATCGGCTCTGGCGGCAGAGAGCACGCGCTGTGCAACAAGTTTTATGAATCAGAAAAAATTAGCAAGATTTTTGCGATACCGGGAAATGCAGGGATTGGCGCCGTTGCTGAATGCGTTAGTGATGTGAAAGTTGCCGATCACCAAGCTGTAATTAACTTTTGCCGCTCGCAAAAAATTGATCTCATTTTTGTTGGGCCAGAGCAGCCGCTGGTTGATGGCCTTGTTGATGATTTAGAAAAAGCTGACCTTCGCGTTTTTGGCCCATCAAAATATTGCGCGCAGCTTGAAGGCTCTAAGGCCTTCATGAAAAAAATTGCGGCCGATAACAATGTTCCCACCGCCGCTTACGAAGTTTTTACCGATGCTGATAAGGCCATAAAATTTGCCGAAAAACTCGGATTTCCCTGCGTTATAAAAGCTGACGGTCTCGCCGCTGGCAAGGGCGTAGTGATTGCGCAAAATTTTAGCGAAACACAAGAAACCATAACAGAATTTTTTGCCGGAAAGTTTGGCGAGGCCAGCAAAAGAATTATCATCGAAGAATTTCTTGCTGGCGTTGAAGTCAGTCATTTCGCGCTTTGCGACGGTGAAAATTTTGTCTCCCTTGGCTTTGCTTGCGATCACAAAAAAGTTGGTGAAGGCGAAACTGGCCCCAACACGGGGGGTATGGGCACTTTTAGCCCATCGCCTTTTGTTACGCCTTCGCTAGAAAAAATAATCCTAGGCGAAATAGTAGCGCCAACATTGGCCGCGATGAAAAAACTTGGCCACCCCTTCAAAGGAATTTTATTCGGCGGAATTATTTTAACAGAAAATGGCCCCAAATTATTAGAATTCAACACACGCTTCGGAGACCCAGAAACACAGGTTATTCTGCCTCGCATCAAATCCGATTTCACCAGCTTAATTGAGGCAGCCATAGATGGAAAACTCGCCGAAACTGCGGTTGAATTTGACGAAGAAAAAAAGTTGGTATGTGTGGCGATGTGCGCTAATGGCTATCCCGAGGCCTATCAAAAAGACACAGAAATAAATTTAGACGCCGCAAAAAATATCGCTGATGTAAAAATTCTACACGCTGGCACGGCAATAAAAAATGGCAAATTAATCGCAAATGGTGGCCGCGTTTTAAATATTGTTGCAAGCGCGCAATCCTTTAAAGAAGCGCGCCGCAAAGCCTATGAAGCCGTAGATTTAATTGAGTGGAAAGATGGTTTTGTGCGCCGCGATATTGCGAAAAAAGTTGAAGATATGAAGCCGCAACCCAAAAAACCCTAACTAGAAATTATAAGCGATCCCAAGCTTAGCGGTTTCAATTGTGATTGTATCTTTTTCGCTTGCCACATTGTAACGCACATGAAATTGTTGGCGATCGTAAGCGATTCTCATCTGCCAATTTCTGTTTAAATCAAAAGAAATGCCAGCGCCATAAATAGGAGCAGTTTTTGTGTTATGCTCAAAATTCTCTGTATATGGGCCATCGGGGAACAATATTATTGCATATTTAACTTTTGCCAAGCCAGCATTTACAAACACATTTACGTTAGAAAATATATTATAACCGAGGTTAATCCTAGCGCCATAACGACTTTCTACATTTAAATAATTACGCGCAATATATGGATCCTGATTTTCTTTGTATCCAAAATCTTTAGCTGAATTTTCTATGCGATCATAAAAAATTTCTGGCGCAACAAAAACGTCGCCAATTTTTAATCTATAGCCAAGATTTAATCCAGCCCCATCAGCTTGTGCCCTGCTGTCAATACCGTTTATACTTAGATCATTGTCCTCTGCTAATAAATATTTATGCTGCACAAATGATCTGATGTAATCAGCGCCAACGTAAAAATTTAGGCGCATCTTTTCTTGTTTATATTTTGTTTTTTGTTGAGCTGCACCTTGTGGCGCGCTTGCTGCTGAGGCGGTGTTTGCAGCTAATATTAGCGTTAGTGTTGTTATGATTTTTTGTATATTTTTCATGTTTGGATATTTTTATTAAGATTCTTACTACAATGCTGAAGTATTACCTTGAAAATTTTGAAGTCGCACCATACGTGAATGATTAGCAACGACAGTGGGAGGTTGAGCGGGAGGTTGAGCGGGATGTTGAGCGGGAGGTTGAGCGGGAGGTTGAGCGGGATGTTGATTTCGCTTGGAACGAAGGCAACAAACGCCCACAGCCAACGCCGCTACAACAAAAGCTCCAGCGACCGCACCACCGATAATTCCAGCCTTATTACCACCACCGCTACTTGCAGAACTATTATTTTCTATAGTAACGGCAGTTGCAGTAGCGGGGTCAACACGAGAAACATTAGCCTTAAACTCACTCCACTTTTCTTCCATCGCCCCACTCTTATAGCCCTCAAGATCTAAATCACTTATATTATCCACATAAAATTCATTCGCCAAGTTATAAGTATCATTAAGACTTCTGCGCTCAACCTCCGTAAGTGAAGTATCGGTTAATGCGGTTTGCAAATATTGATATGCATCGTTCAAGGCTTTTGCAGACCAAGTTTTTATGTAGAATATATCGATTTTATAAATGTCATTAAGAAACTCTTCTATCTTAGAAAGATTTCCTTCATTGTCAATATTGGCAGCATTGGCAACCTTAATTACGTCGTCATACGCCTTGGACGATTTGTTATATAATGCACCCATTGAATCAAGATCCGATGCCGCTGCAAAGTTTTCATATTGCGGCTCTTGTAATTCTGCTATACGCTCTTGCGCTATCTTCAGTGCCTCATAACAGACACTCTTAACGCCTGCAGTTCTGATATTAGTGGCCGCCTCATTAAATGTTTTCAGATCTTGAAGCATTAAACCGTTTGACTTGTCAAAGTCTGCACTGCTATAGAAAGCGCCATTCACAATATCGCTTTGAATTTTTTCTAATTTTGCAAAACTGTCATTAGCCTCTTTTAATTCTGTTTCTAAATCAAGATCCACAAATTGAGACTTGTTAATACGAGTCAAGGTTGCATTCATATTGGCAAAATCTTCGTTTAATGCCAAAGTTGGGCCCTGAGCTACGTTTGCAAGTTTTATATTTCTAGCAATTTTGTCAAACTTTCTTAAATCATCATATTGCGCTGCGTTATTAGCGTAACCATCGCCACCACGATTAACTAACTCGCTAACGCCCTTCAATTCTTGATATTCCGTTAAAACGCCAGCAATATTAGTTGATAAGCCGTAATGATCTATCAAGGCTTTAGCCTTAGCCACTTCAACCGTTGCAGCTTTAAAATCGGCTTGACATTTTGCCGTAAAACCACTTAAAGCACTTGTTGCACTATCAAAAACTTTTGCTACTTCTACCCCCTCAAACACTTCCAAATCTCTATTTAAAACTACAGATCCCGCTTCAACATAATTTGTATTCGCAATGGTTCGATTTGCAGCGCCATAATTTTCCCATGTTGCAGCTAGATCTTTATAATTTGAAAACACATTAGAATAAGTCGCTCTCATATCATTAATTATCATCATACTAGCTTCTACTTCAGAAAAAGTAGCCGCGCATTGATTTTTCATGATTTCTACAGAATTCCTAGTCATCTCTTCGATATTATTAGCGGCCTTCGATATAGAAGCCAAGGCTTTGGTTGCAAGATCAACATTGTATTTAATATGGCCATAGTCCGCCTCCATTGCCGCATAATTACTTCCAACCTCAATAAAGGTTGTTGTATTCTTAATGTATTGCCTATTATTCAAAACAGTCACTATTTCTTGTTCTTTCTTAGCTTGGTTTAAATCAATGGTAGCCGCAGCCTTGATATCAAGAATCTTTATAAAAGAAATATCGTCTTCGAACTTCTTATAGCCCTCACTTTCGGCATTTAAGGCGTTATTATTGTCAACAAATGAATTTAAATATGCCTGTTGAGCTGTAAATTTCTCTTTTGCAAAAACGACATCTTGAGGTGATAAAGTGCCCGCTGGATAACTTTCTATTTTACTTAAAGCTGCTTGCGCCTCACTCAGTGAAGTATTGGCCTTGCCAAATAACGTTTCGGTTACCGTGGTTGTGGTTGAAGACTTGGCCGCCTCTTCTGTAGAAGAATCTACTAGAGCTTGCGAAGTAGTGGTGGTGGTCGTTGAAGCCTCTGTTGATTCTTGCGTGATTGGAGATGAAGAGGCGGCCTGTGTTGAAACTGAAGTTGGCGTTAACGCTTTTGTTGTAGCCCTAGTTCCAACTCCAGCCCTTCTATCTCTCTGCTCCTTTTTTGGCTCCACCTTCGGCTCTACAAAAAACGAGGCAACTGAATCAAAAGCCGACCTAAGAGCTTTTCCAATCGCAAATGGAACGTTAGCAATAGCCTCATCATTTTGTCGCGCAATCTGATCAATTTTTGCCTGCTGATCATTTGCCCCAAAGCCCCTAGTGGCATTTCTAGAATTTTGCAATGCAGCAGAACTAGCGGCCGCGCTCACCCCAACTTTCGGCGCAACTACGGGAGAATTGCTATAATTTGGTGCAGAAGGAGCGTTATTGGTAGGCATATTTAAAGAAAATTGAACGATTAACAAAAAAGAATCACGCCATTATCATTATATTCTATAAACCTTTTTACTCGCAAGTTATTTAAAAAAACTTAAAAACTAAGCACCCCTTGCCTCTCCTCACCCTTCTTCTGATAGCTCGCCAAATAATATTTCTCCATCGTATCGTTATTTTTAATTTGGCTCGCTAAAGTATAGCCATTATCTTTCAAATAGCGCGAAGATAGGTCGCGCAAGCGTTCAGGCCTAGTTTGATAAGTCCACTCAACTTCAAGCAAAGAAATTTGATCATGGTAGAAGGCAATCTGCGCTTGGGTTTCCAGCATTTTATCTTGCAAAGCTTCAACTTTAAATTGAATTGTAAAGGCAATTACAATGCTTGCTAATGCTGATCCCACAAGCATTGCATTGCAAAAATAAAGCTTATTTAATGATTGCCAAAATTCTTTAATTTCGTTCATAAATTTTAAATTTTTGTTAGCGAGTTTTTAACTTCGCAAAAATTAATTTTCAATGAATCTGCACAAATAAATGCAGAATTATAATTTTACCGCAACCCTCATGCGAGAAGAGCGCGCACGATAATTCTCACGCACTTCTTCGTCGCTCGGTTTAATCGCCGATTTGTTAATTATACGAAAATGAATCGCAGATTTAGAGTCTGCTGAAATCGGTTGATACCTAGACATTGGCTGATCAATGCCCGCTTCTTTCTTCAAAAAACTTTTCACAATAGAATCTTCAAGAGAGTGAAAAGACACGACAATCAAGCGCCCGTCCTTCTTCAATAATTTTTTTGCTGAATGCAAAGCTTGCGTAATTTCTTCCAATTCTTGATTCACAAAAATGCGAATCGCTTGAAAAGCTCTTGTCGCCGGATCAGTTTTAAAATAGCCAAAATATAGAGATCTAACAATATTAGCTAACTCCACACAGCTAGTGATTGGCTTGCTTGCGCGCGCTTGCACAATTTTTTTTGCGATCAATTTTGCTTTCGGTTCTTCGCCAAATTCTTTGATGATTTTTGCAATTTCTGCCTCATCAAATTCATTCACCACTTCATAGGCCGATAGCGGATTTTGCTGGTCCATTCGCATGTCTAGCTTCGCATCAGAATCGAAAGAAAATCCTCTTTCTTTGTCATCAAATTGCATTGAAGAAACACCAAGATCAAAAACTACGCCATCAACTTCACTCACTCCTTCTTGGCTTAGCAAAGTTTCCATATCAGAAAATTTTCCTGCTAAAAAGTGAAATTTTTGTGGAAATTTTTGCGATAATTTATCAGCAAATTTTTTCGCATCAGCATCGCGATCAATAGAATAAAGGCTGCATGGCGCGCTTTCTAAAATTGCAGTAGAATATCCGCCAGCACCAAAAGTGGCATCAACGTAGATCTCGCCTGCCTCGGGAGATAAATGTTCTAGCACTTCTTTTAGTAAAACTGGTTTATGCATTTTTATTTTATTGGTTTCACAAATATTCTTTGCGAAACATTAACGCTCGTGATTTTCTTATTTCAGCTTACGCAGACAAGCGCTGCGAAGTTTTTAACTTTTATTCAAATGCAGCAAATTGCGCTTTTCTTTCGCACTCGCTTTTGCTTTTATCAAATAAGTTTCAAATTTTTCTGGCTGCCAAATTTCAAAAGTTGGACCCTTTCCTACAAATAACGCTTTGTCTTTGATTAAAGTTTTTTTCAACAAATTTTCTGGCAAAATAACGCGACCATCAGCATCCATTGCCAACTGCATTGCACTGCCTAAAATAGTGGTAGCAAAGGCATCTCTCTCTTCTGAAAATGGGTCTAAATTGTCGATTGAGTCGCTGAGTTTTTTAATGCGCTCAATATCGCAGCCTTCGATGCAATCATTGATGAAAGATTCATAAACAATAATGCCCGAGAAGTCTTTGTTAGCAAGGGATAGACGGAATTGAGCTGGCACAGAAACTCTGCCTTTACTGTCGATTTTATTTGTGAATGTCGAGAGAAATAGCGCCATTATTGGTTTTGCATTTACACACTTGATTGAGCCTTACAGCTGCAAGGCCTCCCGCCATTCCCGTTTTTTTATGGGATTTTATGGGATAACTTGGAAAACATTGGGTAATTTATGGGAAAAGATAGGGCATGTCAACAATATTTTTCATGTTTTTTTCATGCATGATTTATTGTTTTTTAGAGATTTTTTTGCCAAATTTTAACTCACTTCAACCCGCGCCACCCTTCCCTAAATTGCGGCACAGCAAAACACGGCTCTAAAAAAATATTGCATATTTCTTCACCACCCCTAGAGTCACTTACTCTCTTACTAAAATAAAAACGCGTAAAATATGCCTTACAACCAACCAGATGCACAGGGAAAATTCGGCCAATTTGGCGGAAAATATGTTGCAGAAACTTTGATGCCATCAATACTAGAGCTAGAAGCGGCCTATAACCAAAGCAAAACCGATCCCGAATTTCAGCAAGAACTCGCATATTATTTGAAGCATTATGTTGGTCGTCCTAGCCCGCTATATCTGGCTTCGCGGCTTTCTGCGCATTGCGGTGGTGCGAATATTTATTTGAAGCGCGACGAATTAAATCACACTGGTTCACACAAAATTAACAATTGCATTGGGCAAATTTTGCTGGCAAGAAAAATGGGCAAAACCCGCATCATTGCTGAGACGGGCGCTGGTCAACATGGTGTTGCAACTGCCACAGTTTGCGCGCTTTTTTCACTACCCTGCACTATTTACATGGGCGCAAAAGATGTAGAAAGACAGGCGCCCAATGTGTTTCGCATGAAGCTCTTGGGAGCAGAAGTGAAGCCAGTTGAGAGCGGTTCACAAAGTTTAAAAAATGCCATCAATGAAGCGATGCGCGATTGGATTTCTAACGCCAAAGATACCTATTATTTGCTTGGCACCGTAGCTGGCCCCAGCCCTTATCCTGCAATGGTTCGAGACTTTCATTCGGTTATTGGAAAAGAGGCAAAAGAGCAAATTTTAGAGGCGACAGGAAGGCTTCCCGATGCTTTAGTCGCCTGCATTGGTGGCGGGTCAAACTCTATTGGATTATTCCACCCATTCATTGATGACGATGTTAAAATGTATGGCGTAGAAGCGGCGGGGAAAGGCTTAAATAGCGGCGAGCACTCCTCTTCAATTAACGCAGGAAGCGTTGCGGTTTTGCATGGCAACAAAACCTATTTCTTGCAAAATGAAGATGGGCAAATACAAGATGCGCACTCTATTTCTGCGGGCCTAGACTATCCCGGAATTGGGCCAGAGCATGCGCATTTGCACGATATTGGTCGCGTAGAATATGCCAGCGCCACAGATGACGAGGCGCTTGAGGCCTTTCAGCTTTTGTGCAAAACTGAAGGAATTATTCCTGCGTTAGAATCTGCGCACGCAATTGCTTATGCTTGCAAACTGGCTCGGGAGTTGGGCTCGGATAAAAATATCATTGTTAATTTATCTGGCCGCGGCGATAAGGATATTTTCACTGTGGCGAAAAAATTGGGATTTAGTTTGTAGAAATATTAAAAATTAGGAATATGAAGCGGATTGAGAGAAAATTTTCTGAATTAAAATCGCAAGGCAAATGTGCCTTTGTATCCTACATCTGCGCGGGCGATCCAGATTTTGAAACTTCGCTAGAAATTCTTAAAGGCCTGCCGCAAGCGGGGTGCGATATTATCGAATTGGGTGTGCCGTTCCTTGACCCTGCTGGCGATGGGCCAATTATTGAAAGCGCTTCGAGACGCGCAATTCAAAATGGCGCTTCATTGAAAAAAACTTTGTTGATGGTCGAAGAGTTCAGAAAAATCAACAGCTCAACGCCTATTTTACTTATGGGATATTACAATCCATTTTTGAAATATGGGCTTGATAAAATATTTGCCGATGCAGATAAATCAGGGGCTGATGGCGTATTGATTGTTGATTTGCCTTTTGAAGAAAGGACAGAAATTTTCAATCACATATCGGCCACAAACCTTGATTTTATTAATCTTATCGCGCCTTTAACCGATGAGGAACGCATCAAAAAAACTACCCAATCCGCTAGCGGATTTTTATATTTAATTTCGATGCTTGGCATCACCGGAACCAAACAGGCAAAGCTTGGAGACAATAAAATTAACTTGCAAAAAATTCGCAATAACTCTTCACTTCCAGTTGTAATTGGCTTTGGAATTCAAGATCCTCAACAGGCTGAAGAATTTTCTAAAATTGGCGCAGATGGCGTCGTTATTGGCTCGGCGATTGTGAAGGAAATTGACAAAAATTATTCGGCAAAAAAGAATTGCGAAGAAATTGCAAGAAATACTTTACAAAAAGTTGAGGAATTTTCGCGAGCGATAAAAAATTAAGGCAAGAGATTTGCTTTTCATTCTATCAAAAAAAGTAACACAAAATAAAAAATAAATATTTCTCACATGTTTAAAATTAACGGTGTAAAAATTGCTACTACAAATTGCGGCATAAAATATAAAAATCGCGATGATTTATTGCTAATTTCATTTAACGACGAAGCCAATGCTGCTGGGGTTTTTACCACCTCTTCTATGCCTGCTGCATCTGTTTCTTGGTGCAAAAAAAATATCAAGCAAGGAACCGCAAAAGCGCTAATTGTTAACGCCGGAAACGCCAATGCTTTCACTGGAAAAGTTGGCGAAAAAACTGTTTTGGATACGGTTGATGCGACATGCAAAGCCTTGAACTGCAAGCCTTCGCAAGTTTTTATTTCTTCAACAGGAGTAATTGGCGAAGTGTTAAAATCAGAATTAATTACCAACGCAATTCCTACTTTAGTAAAAAACTTTGAGAGCGACGAAGCCGCATGGGACAAAGCTTCTAAGGCCATAATGACAACCGATATTAAGCAAAAAATCATCAGCAAAACTTGCAAAATTGATGGCAAAAAAATCACCATCACCGGCTTTGCGAAAGGCTCGGGAATGATCGCGCCCAACATGGCGACAATGCTTGGATATATTTTTACCGATGCTGATATTTCATCAAAAACACTCGCAACTTTGCTCAAAGAATTTACCGCCGATACCTTCAATGCAATCACTGTAGACTCAGACCAGTCAACGAACGACACCGTTTTATTATTCGCCACAAAAGCCGCAAAAAATAAACAAATCACCTCTGCAGCTGATGTAAAATTAAAAGATTTTCGTACTAAATTAAAAGACGTGATGCAGTCTCTGGCCCTTATGATTGTAGTAGATGGCGAAGGTGCACAAAAATTAATTGAAATAGAAGTTGGTGGCGCATCTAACAAAAAAGAAGCGAGAGAAGTTGCGTTTTCAATCGGAAATTCGCCTTTGGTAAAAACCGCTTTAGCCGCCGCCGACCCAAACTGGGGGCGGATTGCGATGGCCGTTGGAAAATCTTGCAAAAAAGCTTCGCCAGAAAAATTGATTATCAAAATTGGTCAATATCAAATCACAAAAAATGGCGCGAAACATCCAAATTATATTGAAGAAAAAGTGCATGAATATTTAAAAAATAGCGAAGTAAAAATTACAATTGATCTAGGAATAAAACCTCGCACAGCCAATAACCAAGCCACTATCTGGACATGCGATCTAAACGAAGAATATATCAAAATCAATAAATCTTATAGAAGTTAATTCGCTCGCTTTTGCCACAAAGCGAGTGCCGAAGTTATCTGCTACACAACTCACAAACTCGCAGATTTTTATTTGCGATTTTCACAAATTACGATTAACTGCTGAGAATCCTTAACATACCGCAATCCGTTGGATTGGTAAAATAAATTTTATATGTCGGACACAGCGCAAAAAAGATTCGAAGAAGCTCGTGATAGACTTGCTGCAGCACTAAAAAATCTTGAAGAAATTACCATCGCAAAAATTCACGAATCTGCTGTTAGCTCTAGAATGCTAGATGTTGTAGATGCCGATAAATCGTCGTTGCGCGCTAAAGTTTTTGAGCAATCTTCTATCATTAAAAATTTGGGCGAAGAGCTAAATAAATTGCAAAAAATCGCTGGCGAAACCGATAAAGAAAATGATTTTTTGAAAGACAAAAACAGATTTTTTGCTGACAAAGCTTTTAAATTTAAAACACAAGGCGCAAGCTTGGTGCAGGCCATAGAATCAGATGTATCAAGGATTAAGGACATAATCAAAAACCAATCATAAATTATATGGCGCTCATTGAAATTGCCGTCGGCCGCTTAAAATACAAAATTGATTGCCCGGAAAATGAGCATGAAAAATTACGCTATCTCGCTGACAAACTTGACAAGCGCATTAGAAAATTATTCCCCAATTTTCAAAATATTGATGAAAAAACATTACTGATAATGACCGCGCTAACCATTGAAGACGATCTAGAATCAAGCTCTCGTGGCAATCACAAAAATATTCCTGCTGAAAAATTAGATGATAGCGACATGTATGCCGAGCTTACGGAGAATATTGAAAACGTTGCTGACTATATCGAAAAACTTGCAAAGAAGATCGAGAATTATTAGACTGAAATCGACTGCCAAGCAGGACAGGAGTTTAATTCTATTGTCCCATGTTTGTTAGCACGAGAGGTCACTGCTTGCCGATCCGTGGATCCTCGCATACTTCTCACTATTTGACCTTTTGGACTCAAATAGAACATTCTTTCCATCCGCTTGGTGGTTATTAAAAATTTAAATAATTTAAATTTTGCGCAACGCAATTGATTCATTCAAATCAACCCTTCGCACACTTTATAAAAATAAAAGATCGCAGCTAACCGCCGATGAAATTGCTAAAAAATCGCAGAAAATAAATCAAAATTTTATCGATAATTTACTGCCAAAAATTCAAGAAAAATTTCCGCAGGCCACATTTTCTCTTTATATTTCTGATGGTCGCGAACCATCTACAAACCTGATCGCAGGGCATTTTATAAACAGAAAAATAAACTTCGCTTACCCAAAAATCATCAAACAACATTACCATCTAGAATTTCTGCTGAGCGAACAAAATCAACTATTTACCCCTAATCAACTCTATCCAAAAATTCTCGAACCGCGCGATGGAAAAAAAGTTCTGCCAGATATTTTGATTTTACCCCTACTAGCCTTCGACGCAGATTTGACTAGGCTTGGTATGGGTGGTGGGTTTTTTGATCGCACAATTGCCTTTTTAAAAAGCAATAAAAAAATTATTACAATTGGCTTGGCCTATGATTTTCAGAGATCTCTCAGCCTATTGCCTCATCACAAAACCGATCAAAGCCTTGATTTCATTGTATCGGAGACCGACGTTATTTCCGCGAAGCCTGTCTCACTTTGATCAAGGGGAATTTTTTTTGATAAAAGATTTGCAAATAATAGTTGCTTTAAATTTCACGTTATTTAATTTCTGTGACTAACTTGTTGCCTTTGATGGCACTTCGCACTAACAAGTGTAAGGTTTCATCATCGATAACACGTTAGTCAATTTTAAATATTAAAACTAAAGAGATCTCACAATGCATAAAACAGACTTAGTAAAAGAAATTGCTAACCAAACTGGATTGTCTCAAAAAGACGCTGGTGCTTCTCTAGAAGCTTTCTTAAAAGCAACTACTAAAGCTTTGAAAAAAGGCGATGTAGTTACTTTGATCGGTTTCGGAACTTTTAAAGTAGTTAAAACAGCTGCTAGAAAAGGTCGTAACCCACAAACTGGAAAAGAAATCCAAATCAAAGCTTCTAAAAGAGTGAAATTCTCTGCTGGTAAAGCTTTGAAAGATTCTGTTAAATAGTTTCTTTCTATTGACCCTCGTGCAAATTTGCGCGAGGGTTTTTCTTTGTATGATTTTTGTTTTTTTCATAAAAAGACAGTTGTGTTTTTATAACTGATAATTATTGTGTTTGTCCCTTTTTGTTTCAGGAATTTTTTTGAGACAAATATTTGCGGGTGATTAGCTCAGTTGGTAGAGCATCTCCCTTACAAGGAGAGGGTCGGCAGTTCGAGCCTGTCATCACCCACCAAAGCCTTTTGGCTTTCCGCATTGCTTTTGACATTATGCAGCTTTTGCATATATCCATTTTTCCTCTGATTTTTTTCTTCAGGGGGTGTAGCTCAGTTGGTTAGAGCGCATGCCTGTCACGCATGAGGTCGCGAGTTCGAGTCTCGTCACTCCCGCCATTTTCCTATTCAGTGAAATTTTTAGATGTCCGATAGAGCCTTTAAAACAAAGGCTTCAGAGCAGTTTTTAGTCTTACCTCGTCTTAGAAAGTCTATTGACATTTGACTATTTTTGGGGGCATAATATGGGGCATAATTTTTTAACTTTAAAAATATGCCCCCAAAATGCCTTTGAATGATATTAAATGTAAGAATATAAAACCAACGGATAAAACTTTTAAAGTTTCTGATGAAAAAGGTCTTTATCTTGAAGTTAATACAAATGGTGCAAAATATTGGCGTTTAAAATATCGCTTTGCAGGAAAAGAGAGAAAATTAGCACTTGGTGTTTATCCAGAAATTTCTTTAAAAGAAGCGCGAGAAAAAAGAGATGATGCGCGAAAGCAAATACAAGAAGGCATCGACCCCTCACAAGAAAAAAAATTAGCCAAACTAACGCGCTTAATTAATGCTGATAACTCTTTTGAAAATGTTGCGCGCGAGTGGCACAACAAGCAGAAAGCAAGATTATACGCCAAAGCATTATAATAGAAGGCTTTGATAACGCCTCTAATTGTGATTTAACTTAAACAAAAATAACCATGACAAAATACAACGCAAAAAACGAAAGAATTAAGAAAAAATTTTACGAATTTTTACAAGAATCAAAAGGCAGAAATTTTAAAATTTAGACCAAGTTAGAAACTCGATTTCTCGCTTTGAAGAATATACAAAATTTAAAGATTTTTCAACTTTTAGAAAAGAGCAAGCAATTGGATTTAAAAAATATTTAGCCAAGCAAAAAACCAAAAGAAATGGCGATATTATGAGCAAATCAACTTTGCTGCATATTTCAAACAACTTAAAGCAATTTTTTATTTGGCTGCGCGATCAAAAAGGTTTTAAAAAAATCAAGCTTACCGAAATTGAATATTTCAATATGCTTGAAAATGATATTGCCATTGCTAAGGGGAAGAAATTCAAAAACTACCCCACCATTGAGCAAATTAGAAAAGTGATTTTTAGCTTGCCTGCAAATACAGAAATTGAAAAGCGTGACAGAGCCTTGATTGCCTTTGCAATTATCACAGGAGCGCGCGATGCGGCAATTGCCAGCTTAAAAATAAAGCATGTTGATATTTATCATAAATCAGTCGCTCAAGACCCCAAAGACGGTGTTAAAACCAAATTTGTAAAGTTGATTTATACCAAGTTCTTTCCTGTTGGTGATGATATTGAAAAAGCGGTGATTGATTGGGTGAAATTTTTGAGAGAAGAAAAATTTTATAGTGATAATTGTCCGCTCTTTCCAAGAACAAAATTAGCGCATAATAAAGATTTTTGTTTTGAGGCGCAAGGCTTAGAGCCAATTGCTTGGAAAAGTGCCGCGCAAATTAGAGAGATTTTTAAAAATTCTTTTGCAAAGCGTGGCTTTCCATATTATAATCCTCACTCTTTTAGAGATAGTTTAAGCATGCTTGGAAAGAAGACTTGCACGCTTGAGCAATATCAGGCTTGGAGCCAAAATTTAGGGCATAGTAAAATAAGCACTACACTTGATGAGTATGGCGGGATAAGCACGCATAGGCAGTTTGAGTTGATTGGGGGGATGGGGAATTGAATTAAACTTACAGTAAAGTTTATAGCCTTTAAATAATTGATTTACCTTGTTTGATTTATCATGAAGACCTGATAAAACCTACAAATTTATTGTAAGATTTGATTTAAATAAACAAAACCAAATATGACAAAATTAGCCTCAATTTTAAAAGATTCCGATTACTCGGTAAGCCTCTTTACTAAGAAAGAGATAGAGGATTTTGAGAGCACCATTTTTGAGAAAGCTGGAAAGCCTTACATTAATTGCTTAATCAGGGAAAAAGAAATTCAGCTAAAGCCAGAAGAGGTGGTAAGACAGCTATATTTAAACAAGTTGCTGAAAGATTATAACTACCCCAAAAAGGCAATCAAATTAGAGCATGCGATTAGATTTGGCAGAGATTCAACTAAATCAGCGGATATTGTTATTTTTGATAAAGATAGACCAACCGTTGAATATATTATTGTTGAGGTCAAAAAACCAAAATTAAAAGATGGTAAAGATCAGCTAAAATCATATTGCAACGCCACAGGTTCGCCAATTGCAGTTTGGACAAACGGCGAGCAAATATCACACTATAACCGCAAAGATCCAAATTATTTTGAAGATATAACTGACATTCCGAGATATGATCAATCTTTAGAAGATATTCTAACAGAAAGATATACTTGGAAAGACTTGGTAATGAAAGATAAGGTAATTACCGAAGGCAAATCACTTAAAACCATTATTCTTGAAATGGAAGATGAGGTTTTAGCAAATGCTGGCGTTGATGTTTTTGAAGAATTGTTCAAATTAATTTTTGCCAAACTTTATGATGAAAGTAAAAGCAAGGATAACAAAAAACTCTTAGAAACTTTGGCAAAAGCAGAGTTGGGGGATACTTTGTATTCTGATTTCCCAAAATTTAAGGAATGGCTCAAGAATTTTGATGATGAAAAATACAAATTCAGAGTTTTAGACTTTAGAAATAAAGGGCAATCGGCAGGAGAATTAAAAACCAAGATTCAGAAAATCTTTGATGAGGCTAAAACCAAATGGCAAGGCGTTTTCTCATCAGATAGTAAAATTCAATTATCACCATCTCATCTTTCAGTTTGCGTTTCTTCTCTTCACGACATCAAGCTTTTTAATTCTAACCTACAAGTTATTGATGAAGCCTTTGAATATTTGGTTAATAAATCTTCTAAAGGAGAAAAAGGGCAATATTTCACGCCTCGCCATGTAATTGATATGTGCGTTAAGATGCTTAATCCAAAGCGTGGCGAATATATGATCGACACCGCTTCGGGTTCTTGCGGCTTTCCAGTTCACACAATTTTTCATTTAACGGGTCAGCTATTTCAAAATGCCGATATTCCAGAGCATGAAAAAGAAAATGTTTTAAAAATATTTGGAATAGATTTTGACGAAAGAGCGGTAAGGGTTGCTAGAACTCTAAATTTGATTGCAGGAGACGGCGAGACCAATGTTTTATATCTAAACAGCTTGGATTATAAAAGATGGTCAGAAATGACAACCGATCCAAATTGGCGAGATACTTACGGCAAAGGTTTAGAAAGAATGCGCAAGCTATCGCCTTTTGCAGAGGATGAAAAAACCCTAGAAGAAAAAGATAAAAATAATCAAAAATTTAATTTTGATATTTTGATGGCAAACCCTCCTTTTGCTGGCGACATCAAAGAATCATCAATAATTCACAATTATGATTTAGGCTATTCAGGCAAGAAGACCAAAAGCAAAGTAAGCAGAGATGTGCTGTTCATTGAGAGAAATTTAGATTTTGTCAAGGCTGGCGGCAGATTGGCGCTTGTTTTACCTCAAGGCAGATTCAATAATTCATCAGATAAAGAAATTAGGGAATATATTGCAGATAAAGCTAGAATATTGGCGGTTGTTGGTTTAAATGTTAACACCTTCAAACCTCACACAGGAACTAAAACCAGCGTTTTATTCTTGCAAAAATGGGATGATAAGATTTGCCCAAAAGTTGATGATTACCCAATATTTTTTGCAACTTCTGAAAAATCAGGCAAAGACAATTCTGGCGATTATGTTTTTATCAAAAATGAAGATGGATCTAAAAAAATTGATCAATTTGGTCATTTTATAATTGATCATGATTTGCACAATCATGCAGGCGAGTTAGAAGATGGGGTTGCAGAGGCTTTTACCCAGTTCGCTAAATTGCAGAAATTAAGTTTTATCACCAACTAAAAAACCTAAGAATGAGCAATAATCAAATAATAGAATCAGAATTTCTAATTTATAAAACTGATAATGAAGAAATTAAAATTGATGTTTGTTTAAAAGATGAAAATATTTGGCTTACTCAAAAGAAAATGTCGGAACTTTTTGAAACATCAACCGATAATATCAGTCTTCATTTAAAGAATATTTACGCAGATAAAGAATTAAAAGAAAGCTCAACTACCGAGGATTTCTCGATAGTTCAAAATGAAGGTGGGCGTGCAATTAAAAGATCAATCAGGTTCTACAGCCTAGATGCAATTATTGCCGTTGGTTATAGGGTTAATTCCAAAAGAGCGACAAATTTTAGAATTTGGGCAACTAAACAATTAAAAGAATTTATCATCAAAGGCTATGTGATGGATGTTGAAAGGCTTAAAAACCCCAAACCTCAATTTGGCAAAGATTATTTTGATGAGCAGTTAGAGAAGATCCGCGATATTCGCTCATCCGAAAGAAGGTTTTATCAAAAAATCACTGATATTTATTCGCAGTGCAGCATTGATTATGACAAAGATTCACAAGTAACCAAAGATTTTTTTGCAGCCGTTCAAAACAAACTCCATTTTAGCATTACAGGAAACACAGCGGCTGAAATTGTTAAATTGCGAGCAGATCATAAAAAGCAAAATATGGGTTTAACCAGCTGGAAAAACTCGCCACAAGGAAGAATTAGAAAGGAAGATGTCTCAATTGCTAAAAATTATTTAGATGAAAAAGAGCTAAAATCTTTAAATAGAATAGTAACCATGTATTTGGATTACGCCGAATCACAAGCTGAAAACAAAGTTGCTATGACCATGAAAGATTGGGTTAAAAAACTTGATGCCTTTTTGCAATTTAATGAAAAGGATATTTTGACTGATAGTGGCAAAATTTCCGCCGAAATTGCCAAATCCTTTGCTGAAAGTGAATTGAAGAAATTTAGAACAATTCAAGATTTGAGTTATGAAAGTGATTTTGACAAGATGACCAAAGAGATTTTGAAGGGTAATAAAAAGGGGAGGAAGTGATATGCAATATTCGATTGTTAGATGTAGCGAAATAATAAGCTCCCACTCTCTTAGATTGGATGCTGAATATTATCATCCGTCCTATTTGGCTATAGATAAGGCTATATCTTTAAAGCCATCAAAAAAGTTATCGGAAATCACAAAGAAAATTGATGTGGGGTTTGTTGGTGCAATGACTTCACATTATCGAGAAGATGGGGTTGCGTTGCTACAAACAAAAAATATTGAATCATTTTTTGTTTCAGATTCAGAAACAGTAAAAATTACGTCATCTTTTCACAATCAGTTAAAGAAATCTCAAGTTGTGTTCGAGGACATC
>CAMCAW010000020.1 GCA_945872855.1 Rickettsia typhi
ATCCCATGGAAAAACCTCATGATCTCAGGCTGGTGCTTGGCCGCCGACAAAACCAAAATGAGCAAATCCAAAGGAAATATCGTCACCCCAACGGCGCTGGTAGAAGAAAAATCTTCCGACATTGTGCGTTACTTCGCCTCAACCTCGCATCTCGGCGCTGATACTGCCTTCAGCGAAGATGTCTTTAAAATTGGACACAAATTAGTAACAAAATTATTCAACGCCGCAAAATTTGTAGCGATAAATTTTGAGGTTTTGAAAGAGGCTAAAGCTCTACAAAATGCAAAAGCCGATTCACATCAGCCACAATCGGCCTCAAGCCCTGCGCACCAAGGATCTTGCAACTCTGCAAAAAACTTAGTTGAAAGCAAAACCATCTTCTGCGCTGCAGATTTATGGATCTTGAGCAAGCTTCACCAAACCTTGTCCCAAGCCACTTCGTCATTCGAAAAATTTGAATATGCCCGCGCCCGCGAAAAAATCGAAGAATTTTTCTGGCACGATTTTTGCGATAATTATTTAGAAATCGTAAAAGTTCGCGCTTATGGGCTGAAGGCCGAAAAGCTCAATGACCGCGAATTAAGCGACGCCGAAAAACAAAAAATCATCGCTCAACAATTAAGCGGCGTTCACACTTTGCATATTTGCCTCAATACTTTGCTCAAGCTCTTCGCGCCATTCATTCCGCATGTCACCGAAGAAATTTATGCCAATATTTTTGCTGAAGAAAGTGAAAGTTTTGCTAAAGAATCTCGACAAGCCGCGTCAATACACGCTCGCGGCAATTGGCCAAAGCTAGAAGATTTCTTTTTCGAACAAAAATTTCATGATATTGGCGAGGCTGCGCTAGAAGTGATTTTTGAGGTGCGCAAGTTTAAATCGGATAACAATTTATCAATGAAGACTGCGGTAAAAAAATTAGCGATACAAAACCCGCTAGATTTATCCGAAATTTTGGAAGATTTGGGCAATGTTTGCAATGCTGTAGAACCACAATTTTCTAAGAACGAGGCCTCTGTGGTGATTGAGGTTTAAAAGCCTCTTAATGCCTAAAATGCCTAGTCTCGATAAAATAAAGCGCAATATTTTTCGCGTCAGCCATTGCGATTACCTCTTCATCTCGAATTGAGCCTTGCGGAGCCACGATAGCTTTAATTCCATAAGCCGCAGCAATTTCAATATTATCGGCAAAAGGGAAAAACGCATCGCTGGCAAGATATGAGCCTCTAGCCTTATCAACGTTTTTTTCGCCATCAAAAAAATTCGCTGCTTTTTTACAAGCGATTTCGCAAGCATCTACGCGGCTAGTTTGACCAGCACCCATGCCTACAGTCTGTAAATCGCTAACTATAACAATCGCGTTTGATTTTACATGCTTGCAAGCCGTCATCGCAAAAACCAATTGATCGAGCTCTAAGCCTGATACGCCTAGCTTACTCACCTGCTTCAATTCCTCTTTGGTAATGTTTTTTTGATCAAGATCTTGCACCAAAAACCCGCCCGATATCGATTTTACTTGCGTTGCAACCGCCTTCTTAAAATCAGCCAACAAAACTCGCAGATTCTTTTTCGTCGCTAAAATTTCTTGCGCCGCAGAATCGATTTCTTTAGCAATAATCACCTCAAAAAACATCTTCGAAAGCTCTTGCGCCAAGGCTTCATCAATTTTTCCGTTAAGCGCGACAATTCCACCAAAAGCAGATTTTGCATCGGCTTGCAAAGCCTTTTTATATGAATCTAGCAAATTGCCTCCAACAGCCGCGCCGCAAGGGTTCGCATGCTTAACAATAACGCAGGCTGGGCGCTCAAACTCCATCGCCAAATTATATGCCGCATCAGAATCGTTAAAGTTATTATAGCTCAATTCTTTGCCCTGAAGCTGCTTGGCGCCAACAATGCCGCCAGTTGCGGTAGAATAAACTGCGGCTTTTTGATGAGCATTCTCGCCATAGCGCAAAGACTGCTTTAATTGACCACGAAGCGTGAATTCCGTCGATTCATCACCTGCAACCCGCGTCTTATCCGCGCTATTTGCACCCGCACCTTTCTCATCTAAAAAATAATTCGCAATCGCCACATCATAATCAGCGATATTCTTAAAAGCCCGCGCCGCCATGTCTTTTCTGAACGCAAAGCTAGTTGAGCCGTTATTTTCCTCCATCTCTTCGCGCAAAAGTTGATAGTCTTGAGCCGCAGTAATCACAGCCTTGTAGGCAAAATTTTTCCCCGCTGAACGCACCATTGCTGGGCCGCCAATATCAATATTCTCTATAATCTCTTCCTCATTATCTGTGCGCGCCAAAGTTTCAACAAAAGGATAAAGATTTATGATTAGCAAATCTATCGACTCAATCTGATTTTGCTCCGCCTGCTGTCTATGAATCTCATTATCAACGATCCCCAATAATCCTCCATGAACTTTTGGATGCAGAGTTTTTACACGACCATCCATAATTTCAGGAAAGCCCGTGAATTCAGATATGTCTTTGGCGGGAATCTTATTCTCTATTAAAAGCTTATGCGTGCCTCCAGTAGAGATGATTTCGACGTTTTTTGTTACTAAATATTTGGCTAATTCAATAATTCCAGTTTTATCAGAAACCGAAATTAAACAACGAGAGATTTTTTGTAAATTTTGCATTTAAGCTGATTTTAGGTATAGTAAGGCTCGATATATTACAATGGATTAAATAAAAGTATACTATTCTTACGCCAACCCTTCGCGCTCTAAAACCTCCTTCGCCAACCTAATGTAAGCCACGGATCCCGGACATTTCGGATCATAAACTATACCAGGCAATCCATGCGATGGCGCTTCCGATAATTTTACATTGCGAGGAATTGAACTTTTAAAAACCTTATCCTTGAGAAAGCTACGCACATCAATCTCTACTTGCTCGGTTAACTTATTACGACGATCATGCATCGTGAGAATTATTCCACTAATTTTAAGATGATGATTGAGATTCTCCTTAATCAAATCGAGACTCGTTAGCAAGTGGCTAAGACCTTCAAGCGCAAAAAATTCACATTGCATTGGAATTAATACAGCATCTGAGGCCACCAAAGAATTGATCGTAAGCAAGCCGAGCGATGGCGGGCAATCGATTATAATTACATCATAATCGTGAATTATGTCCCTAAGTGCATAACGCAAGAGAAATTCGCGCTTCTCAACATTAACCAACTCAACCTCACATGCAGATAAATCAACCGTTGAGGTTATTATATGCAAATTAGGAAGTTTGTGAGGCATTATAACATCGCGCACATTTGAATCACCAATAATTGCCTCGTAAATTGTCTTTTGCCTTTGAGACTGAAAAATTCCGAAGCCCGTGCTAGCATTGCCTTGCGGGTCAAAATCTATGACTAGAGTCTTTTTTTTAATCGAGGCAAATGCAGTAGCAAGATTTACTACAGTAGTGGTTTTTCCCACTCCGCCTTTTTGATTAACTACCGAAAATACCTTAGCGCGCTTTTGATGATTTTTTATCATAGTGTATAATTTTTTACTTAACTTGTTTCACGTGGAACAATTTTTTAAAAGAACTATTGACCTAATTTTTTAACCAGATAATAAATTTTATCAAGCTCTGCAAAATCTATAGCAATTTTACCAGAATTTTTAAACTGATTATAGCTAATTTTAACCTTAGTCTCCAGCAACTCTGATAATTGGTTTTCTAAATCGGCTAAATGCCCCGAATTGATAAATTTTATTTTAGATTCTGTGCGGACTAAAACTGGCGTATTCTTCATTTTCTCAACCCGCTCATCGCGAGCAACATCCTCAGTCTCTCTTACCGTCAAAGCACTTTCAACAATTTTATTTGCCAGCGCCTCTGGATCCTTAGAATTAATAATAGCGCGCGCATGTCCCATTGAGATCAACTTCTTTTCAAGCAATCCATGCACCGATTTTGGCAATGTTAACAGGCGCAAAATATTAGCTACATGACTACGGCTTTTGCCAGTTTTTTGCGCTATTTGCTCTTGGCTATATGAAAATTCATCCATTAATTGCTTATATCCATAAGATTCTTCAATTAAAGACAGGTCTGCGCGCTGCACGTTTTCTATGATCGCCCATTCCAACGCCTCATGATTATTCATCTTTCTGATTATCGCCGGCAATTTTGTTAATCCAGCAATTTTTGCCGCCCTATATCTTCTCTCCCCAGCAACAATTTCATAATATCCTTCTTCGTCACTCTTGCGCAAAATCACTGGCTGAATAATTCCATGCTCTTTAATTGACTGCGCCAGTTCCTCCAACTCATCTTGATGAAAGCTGCGTCTTGGTTGATAAACCCCAGCAATAACTTTATTTATGGGAACGTTATCAATGGCAATGGAAGTTTTATCATGACTAAATCCAGATTCACTTTCGCCAGCATCTAGCGATTGAGAAATATTACTCTTAGACTTGCTCTCTCCCAATAAAGCAGACAGACCTCTTCCAAGCTTTTGGTCTTGCTTGATTACTTCTTTCATATATTTAGTTGAGTTATATTATTACTGACGGATCATATGTTCCACGTGAAACAATATTTGTGAAAAGAATATAATATTCAAGAGCAATCTTAATTAGATTCATCCTTCAAAGATAGACTGGCAATTATCGCGCCACAAAGAAGTACATTTATGTAAAGAGGCGTGTTTGTGTTATGATGCTGTAAATTTGAGATAGGAAGGATAATTACCCATAAACCTGCTTTTTGCAAAATACGAAGCAGTAATCTAAAATTCCAAACAACCCAACTACTTCAAAACATCCTTCATCAAATAAAACCCGGCCTTCTGCCCACTACCCCAAATCGCCGCCCGTATCGCCCCAGAGGCAAATACGTTGCGATTAGTAGCCTTGTGAGTAAGCTCTACCCGCTCACCTTCAGCCGCAAAAACCACCGTATGATCACCAATAACATCGCCGCCACGCAAAGAAGCAAACCCAATCTCACCCTTTTTGCGAGGACTATTACCACCATTGCGCCCCATATTCGCAACCTCCTTCAAATCAACACCACGACCCTTGGCAACAGCCGCTCCAAGAGATAGCGCAGTTCCTGAAGGTGCGTCAACCTTGTTGCGATGGTGCATTTCTACAATTTCTACATCATAATCGTCGCGCAAAATTGCTGCAACTTTTTCGGCTAAGCCAAAAAGCACATTTACGCCAACAGACATGTTAGAAGACCAAATAATTACGCATTGCTTTGAATATTCGGCCAATTGCTGTTTTTCTGCCTCAGAAAAGCCCGTTGTGCCGCAAACAAAAATTTTATTATGCTCTATAGCTTTTTTTGCGCATTCCAAGCTAAAGGCCGGCGAAGAGAAATCTATAATCGCTTCGCAGCTTTTAACAAAATGATCGAGATCTGAGGTTATTTTAAAGCCGTTTTTTTCTTGGCCAAGAAACTCGCCTAAATCTAGGCCATCGAAATTATTGCCTTTGCGCACGAATCCTGCGGTTAATTCAGCTATTGGATCAGCTAGAACCATTTCTGCGATTACTTCGCCCATTCTACCAGAAATTCCTGTTACGCCTATTTTCATATTATTTCAATAATTGTTAATGCCGACTGCCTCAACTGCCGCGCTTAATTTAACGTGCTAAATTAATGAAGCAAAAAATCATAAGTGCGTCTTGTGCTGCGCGTTGTTTAGCGCTAGATTTTTCTTGCACTTCGACGAAATGAATGTTAAGTTTTATGGCATGTTATCGGCTTTTGTCAAGAAAGATTAAAGCTGTGTTGGTTGGGTATAAAAAACTGCAAATGTCCATTGAATAAGAAAGAATTTTGCTCTGGTAAGGCCTCTGCTCCTCGGGCAGCGAGACCACGCACTATCTCGATCAAGCTCTAGAATCATCAGGTGGCCTCGAACTCGACTCAGAGGCCTTACCAGAGCAAAATTCTTTCTTATTCAATGGACATTTGCAGTTTTTTATACTGATTTTTTGGCCTTAAAAGCATGTTCTTTTGAGCTATTTACACCTTGTTTTAAACATTATTTTAAACAATTACACCTCTCTTAAAAAATGACAAAAAATCTACCTTATAAAGTTGCGGTTGCGAAGGACATTGTTCCGGTTTCTATTGCTGATGAAATGAAGAAATCCTACCTCGATTATGCGATGAGCGTGATTGTGGCGCGGGCGATTCCTGATGCTTGCGATGGCTTGAAACCAGTGCATCGCCGCATTCTTTATGCGATGTATGAAGGTGGCTATGATTATAATAAGGCTTTCAAGAAATCGGCGCGGATTGTCGGTGAAGTTATGGGTAAATATCACCCGCATGGCGACTCGGCAATCTATGAGTCTCTAGTGCGAATGGCGCAAGATTTTTCGATGAGTTTGCCGTTAATTGACGGGCAAGGTAACTTTGGCTCGATTGATGATGATCCTGCGGCGGCGATGCGTTATACAGAGTCTAGGCTTGCGAAGGTTACGCATACGATGCTTGACGATTTAGATAAAGATACCGTTGATTTTGTTCCCAATTATGATGGCTCGGAAAGAGAGCCGCAAGTAATGCCGGCGCGCTTTCCCAACTTGTTGGTGAATGGTTCTAGCGGGATTGCTGTGGGCATGGCGACCAATATTCCTCCGCATAATTTGGGCGAAGTGATAGATGGCGTTCTCGCTTACATAGACAACCGCGAAACCACTGTTGATGATTTGCTGAAAATTATTCCGGGGCCAGATTTTCCTACTGGCGGAATTATTTTGGGGCGCAGCGGCTATGACTCGGCAGCCCGCACTGGGCGTGGTTCGGTAGTTATGCGCGGTCGTCACAAAATTGAGAAAATGAGTGGCGGAAAACAGGCAATTATTATTACCGAAGTGCCTTACCAAGTCAATAAAGCCAAGCTTGTAGAGAAGATTGCCGAATTGGTGAAAGAGAAAAAAATTGAAGGAATTACTGATTTGCGCGACGAGTCTTCGCGCGATGGAATCCGCGTCGTTATTGAGCTAAGGCGTGATGCGATGGAAGAAGTTATTATCAATCAGCTTTATAGTTTCACCGTTTTGCAGAGCAATTTTGGCGTGAATATGTTGGCCTTGAACCACGGCAAACCTGAGTTGCTGAATATTCTCGATGTTATTCGCATTTTCACAAACTTCCGCGAGACAGTGGTGGCGCGACGCACCAACTTCTTGCTTGGCAAGGCGCGCGACAAAACTCATATCTTGATCGGCTTGGCTGTAGCGGTGGGCAATATTGATGAAGTTGTTGAGTTGATCAAAAAATCAAAAGATGCGGCGGAGGCGAAGGAGAAATTATTGGGTCGCAGCTGGCCTGCCTCAACGGTTGAGACGATTATGAAATTGGTACAAGATAGAGGAAATCTTATCAAAGACGGTAAGTTTTATTTCACCGAAATTCAGGCAAAAGCAATTCTCGATATGCGTCTTGCGCGCTTGACTGGCTTGGAGATGGACAAGATTAACGAAGAGTTGAAAAACTTGGCGGCAGAAATTGCGGGCTACTTAGAAATTCTTGCTGATCGCAATGTTTTATTGGCTGTTGTGAAAAAAGAATTGGCAGAAATTAAGGCACAATTTGCTGTGCCGCGCCGCTCTAGCATTGAAGATAGCGAGTTTGAAGTTGACATGGAAGATTTAATTCCAAAAGAAGATATGGTGATTGTGGCTACGCTAAATGGCTATATTAAACGCGTGGCACTTTCGGCATATCGCACGCAAAGGCGCGGTGGACGTGGTCGCAGCGCGATGGATGTTCGCGAAGAAGATATCGCGACGGATATTTTTGTGGCTAATACGCACACGCCGATTTTGTTCTTTTCGAGCAAAGGAAAATGCTATAAATTGAAGGCTTACAAACTGCCCCTGGGCAATCCACAAGCGCGTGGACGGGCTTTGGTGAATTTGTTGCCAATTGATCAAGATGAGAAAATCAGCACGATTTTGGCGCTGCCAGAAGATGAATCTAAGTGGAATGACTTGAGCATTATCTTCGCTACAGCCAGTGGTGACGTGCGTCGCAACTCTATGGATCAATTTGCAGATATTCGTTCATCGGGCAAAATCGCGATGAAGCTTGAGGGCGACGATGCCTTGATTGGCGTGAATCTGTGCGAAGAAAAGAACGATATTTTGCTTTCTACCAAGAACGGAAAATGCATTCGTTTCCCTGTTTCTAAGCTGCGGATTTTCCAAAGTCGAAGCTCTACGGGCGTGCGCGGAATAAAGCTCGACAAGGGTAATAAGGTTATGGCGATGTCGGTATTAACTCATGCTGGCGACGATTCTGAATTGAAGGAAAAATATCTCAATATCGATCTTGAAAGCCGCTTGGCCGTAAGAGATGCGCTAGTCTTCAATAAAAAATTGCAAGAAAATCCGTCTGATGATTTATTGGTACAACCGCTAGATGTGCCTAAAATAAAGGGCGCAGAGCTTGCTCAAGATGTGATTGAAAAAATGGCGATGGACGAAGAATTTATTTTCACTATCACCGAGAATGGCTATGGCAAACGCTCTTCGGCCTATGAATATCGGATTACGAATCGTGGCGGTTCGGGAATTACCAACATTATCACCTCAAAACGCAACGGCGACGTAGTTGCGAGCTTTCCGATTGAGAGCAATGATCAGGCGATGATTATTACCGATAAGGGCACCTTGATCCGCACAGAGGTTGGCTCGGTGAGGATTTCTGGGCGCAATACGCAAGGGGTTACGCTGATTAAGGCGAAGGACGAGAAAGTGGTTTCGGTGGCGCGGATTGCGCATACTGGGAATAAAGAGGTTGATGAGGCTGAAGTTGGAGAGGAAATTTCTGGCGAGGCGGCGGAAGGCGGTGATGGCGCGGCTGCAGAGTAGTTACATGCTATGTTTAGTGGGCTTGCTGATTGATTTTAGCAAGCCCACTTTTTGTTAAATTTTTAAAGAATTTGCGATCAAACCAAGATTTTTTACTAAATTATTTAAAAACACTTAAAAAAACCAAACACTATGAAAAAACCAGATTTTGATACAAAAATTGTTCTCTTTAAAAGTAAAAAAATTCGAAAAACTATCCATCAAAATGAGTGGTGGTTTGTTGTGCAAGATGTTGTGGAGGCTCTGACTGATAGCGTCAACGCTTCTGACTATATAAAAAAAATGCGTCAACGAGATGAGGAGCTTGCAAAAGGGTGGGGACAATTTGTCACCCCCCTTGCAATTCAAACGGACGGCGGTCTGCAGCAAATGAATTGTGCCAATACCGAAGGCATGTTTCGCATCATTCAATCAATTCCATCACCAAAGGCCGAGCCTTTCAAACGCTGGCTTGCCAAGGTTGGATATGAGCGCGTGCAAGAAATTGAAGACCCAGAGCTTGCAACCAAAAGAACACGAGCACTTTATAAATTGAAGGGCTATTCTGATGATTGGATTGAGAAGAGAATGCGCGGAATTGCTATTCGTGAAGAATTAACCGATGAATGGGCGAAACGCGGAGCAGATGAAAATCGTGATTATGGAATTTTAACGGCAGAAATTTCTAAAGCGACATTTGGCTTGACGCCTTCTGAATACGCTAAACATAAGGGTTTGAAGCGGCAGAATTTGCGCGACCATATGGATGATTTTGAGTTGATTTTTTCGATGCTTGGTGAGAGATCGACTACTGAAATTCATCGTAGTGAAAATTCTCGTGGGTGAAGAAGTTGAAGGAAGATTCTAAGATTGGCGGCGGGATTGCGGGCAATGCTCGCAAGGAGTTGGAGAAGAAATTGGGGAGATCCGTGGTTTCGAAAGGGAATTTTTTAAAACAAGATAGTATCGAAAAATTAAAATAGGCTTGTTATGAAAGAAGAAAGTATGCCAACACATGATTTAATAAAATTTAGCGAAATCTTAGCTAAAGAGTCAAATAAGGCAATGAGGCGCTCAAACTCTTTATGGTACAAGTTATTAAGACTTTTAATAACATTATCTTCTTCATTTTTATTAGTCACAATTGCTTTAGCAAAGGATCTTTTTCATTTGGATGTCACAAAATCTTTACCTATATTTTTAGTTTTAGGTTGGAGTGGATATTTTTTAACAATTATATTTGGCATTGTTGCCGAAATTAACGAGGTTGTTTTCTTGGGAGGAATATCAAGATCAAGCGCTACTTTAGCGCATGAAGTTAGAATAGCAATTTCAAAAGGCGCTCAATCTGTTTTAATCAAAGATGACAAAGCCTATATCGATAATTCAATTGTTTTTGGAGTCATATGCATCAACGCCTTTATCTTATCCACAGTCTTTTTGTGCCTATCTTTCTTAGGAAATTTTGCTGGAGAATGTTTTTCTTATTGGGTTATAGCATTATCAATATTTTTGCTAATTCTTATGAATTTTTATTTTATTCAAAAAAGAAAAAATTACCCTAAAACTCATCTAATCGAAATAGATAATCAATAACAAAATGACCTACACAATCCAAGGAAAAAACAACAAATACGAAGTAGTAATCGGTTGCGAGATTCACGCGCAAGTGGCTTCGCACTCTAAACTTTTCTCGCGAGCGCCAGCTAGTTTTGGTGCGGCGCAAAATTCGCAAGTGTCGTTGGTAGACGCGGCTTTGCCCGGAATGTTGCCTGTGATTAATGAGGAATGCGTGAAGCAAGCAGTGAAGACGGGCTTCGGCATTAATGCGCAGATAAATTTGCGTTCGGTTTTTGATCGGAAAAATTATTTTTACGCTGATTTGCCGCAGGGTTATCAAATCTCGCAATTCTTAGAGCCGATTGTGGGCGAGGGCTCTATTGAAATTGACGTTGCAGATTTTGGTAACGAAGAAAATTCTGGCACAAAATCAAATAATCCTGCAAACCAAGATGGCAGTAGGGCTACCAGCAATATGGCAAAAAATTATCACAAAAAAACCATTCGCATTGAGCGGATTCACCTTGAGCAAGATGCGGGGAAATCGATTCACGATCAAGATCCAAAATGCACGTTGATTGACTTAAATCGCTGTGGCGTTGCCTTGATGGAAATCGTCTCGAAGCCAGACATGTCTAGCCCTGCAGAAGCGGCGGAATATGTGAAGCAAATTCGCGCGATTGTGCGAGCGCTTGGCACTTCAGATGGCGACATGGAAAAGGGCAATTTGCGCTGCGATGCCAACGTTTCGGTGCGTCTTGTTGGCGCTTCGCAATTAGGCACGCGCTGCGAAATTAAAAACTTGAACTCGATGCGAAATATCGCACGAGCCATTGAATTTGAAGCGGCACGGCAGGTTGAAATTATTGAAGATGGCGGCGTGATTAGGCAAGAAACGCGGCTTTTTGATGCGCTGAATGGTGAGACGCGAACCATGCGCAGCAAGGAAGACGCGATGGATTATCGATATTTTCCAGACCCAGATTTGCCGCCGTTGGTTTTAACGCAAGAGTTTGTAGATTCAATCAAGGCCTCGCTTCCTGAGCTTCCTGATGCGAAAAAAATGCGCTATGTTCGCGATTATGGAATCCCCGAATATGATGCTGGCGTGTTGGTTTTTGATAGCGATATTTCGCAATATTTTGAAACGCTGATTGCTAAACACGAGCCGAAGCTATCGGTCACTTGGCTTACAGTCGAGCTGTTTGGGCGCATGAATAAACTGGGGATTAATTTCGAGAATTTGAAGGTTAGTGCGCAGCAATTAAGCGGCTTACTCGATTTAATTAAAGACGGCTCGATCTCGGGGAAAATTGCGAAAGATGTTTTAGATTTTATGATTGAAAGTGGTGAAGAAGCCGCGCAAATCGTTGAGGCTAAAGGGTTTAAGCAAGTTTCTGATTCTGGCGCGATTGAGAAAATTATTGATGATGTTTTGGCAAAAAACCAACAATCGGTCGATGATTTTAAAGCGGGAAAAGAGCGCGCTTTTGGGTTTTTGATTGGGCAAATTATGAAGGAAAGCAAGGGACAGGCAAATCCGAGCGTGGTTAATGAGTTGTTGAGGAAGAAATTGGGATAATATATGCCAGTAATCAGCCGCTTCCTAGGTATAGTAATTGCCATGTATTGGAATGATCATAATCCGCCGCACTTTCACGCAAAATATGGTAGTTATGAAGTTCTTGTATCAATTGAAGATGGCGTGATTGAAGGCAAATTTCCTCCTAGAGCCTTGCAATTATTGCTTGAGTGGCTTAAGCTTCATAAAAGTGAGCTATTAGAAAATTGGCAAAGAGCACAAAATGGCGATCCTCTTTTAAACATTAAACCCTTGGAATAATGCTACATGTAAAAGACGCAAAATATCTTCAAGACTACATGATTTGGCTATCTTTTGACGATGGCTCATCGGGGGAGGTTGATTTATCTGCGCATTTAAATGGCGCAATGTTTCGGCCCTTAAAAGATAAAACTTTTTTTAGCCAAGTTAAATTTGACTCAGAGCTAGAAACCATTGTATGGCCTAACGGCGCTGATTTAGCACCAGAATTTTTAAAAGATATTTTACAAAAACATGACAGCAAAAACACTTTACGATAAAATTTGGGATAGTCATTTGGTTGATGATGATGGCTCTTCGGCTTTACTCTACGTTGATCGCCAACTTATTCACGAAGTTACTTCGCCGCAAGCATTTGAAGGCTTGCGCATTACTGGCCGTAAGCCGCATAATGTTAAGGCGCATTTGGCGGTGGCTGATCATAACGTTCCCACCACTACAGCGGATAGGGGCCATGGCACTAGTGGCATTAAAGACAAAACCTCGCGCATTCAAGTTGAAACTTTGGAGAAAAACTGTCGCGAGTTTGGCATTCGCTATTTTGATCTCGATGACAAAAAGCAGGGGATCGTTCATATTGTTGGGCCGGAGCAGGGTTTTACGCAACCGGGAATGGTGATTGTTTGCGGCGATTCGCACACTTCAACCCACGGCGCCTTTGGGGCGTTGGCTTTCGGCATCGGCACTTCTGAGGTAGAGCATGTGTTGGCGACGCAAACCCTCATTCAAAAACGCGCAAAAAATATGTTGGTGCGCGTTGACGGCAAGCTGGGTTTTGGCGTGTCGGCGAAGGATATTATTTTGGCGATTATTGGCAAACTTGGCACGGCGGGCGGCACGGGATACGTGATTGAATATGCGGGCGAAGCGATCGCGGGCCTTTCTATGGAAGGGCGCATGACCATTTGCAATATGTCGATTGAGGCAGGAGCCCGCGCGGGGCTTATTGCGCCAGATGAAGTGACTTATGCTTATTTGAAGGGAAAGCCGTTGGCGCCTACAGAAGAGCACTTTGCCGCAGCTGTAAAATATTGGGATTCATTGAAATCTGACACGGGCGCAAAATATGACGCCACAATTCTGCTTCACGCCGATGAAATTGCGCCGCAAGTTACTTGGGGCACTAGCCCTGAAGATGCTTTGCCGATTACTGCAAAAATTCCTGCGCCTCAAGATTTTAATGATCAAGGCAAGCAAGATGCGGTGAAGCGTTCGCTTGAATATATGGGACTGACAAGCGGCTCTACGCTTGAGTCGGTGGCAATTGATAAAGTTTTTATTGGCTCATGCACTAACGGTCGAATCGAGGATTTACGCGCTGCGGCGGCGGTTGCGAAGGGTCGTAAAGTTGCGGCTAATGTTAAGTTGGCCATGGTAGTTCCTGGTTCAGGGCTGGTTAAAGAGCAAGCAGAGGAGGAAGGTCTCGATAAAATTTTTACTGCGGCGGGCTTTGAATGGCGCGCTCCCGGCTGTTCTATGTGCCTTGCGATGAACGCCGATAAGCTTGAATTTGGCGAACGTTGCGCCTCAACTTCTAACCGAAATTTTGAGGGAAGGCAAGGGCGCGGCGGCAGAACACACTTGCTCAGCCCTACAATGGCAGTGGCCGCGGCAGTTATGGGCCACTTGACCGATGTTAGAAAATTAGAGCCCCAAAACTAACAAATTGCTATATAAAAATAATCACCAATTTTAGCATTTTTAAAATTTTTCAATGAATTTTTTCAACTTCAATGAGACTAGGCTGACGCGCAATTACGAAATCCTCACCACAGGATTTACGCCGCAGCCGCCTGAAAAAATCACCGAAGAAATCAAAACATTTCGCCACGGCCTCGACGCGGCGAAAGATCTTACAGCCCTATTTTCCTCAATCATCTTATCTTCCATCGGCTATGGCATTATGGTGGCGCTGATCGCTTTCACAATGGGTGCGCATGTTAAAAACGAAATCTTAATCGCCATCTCCTCTGCCACGCAAATTAGCGCTGGCGTTTTATTCGGACGATTTTTACCAGTTTTGGGCCGCAAAATTGGCCTAGTCAACAGCATCTACCTTTCTAGCGTTGTTTCTGCTTGCGCGGCTTTGGCGATGTATATTTATGTCGATTATTTTCTGTGGATTTCCGTTATTTTCTTCTTCGGCGCCGCCCTTTTCATTAGTGGAGTGACGCGACAAACAATCATGATTAACCTTGCGCCGCCGCACACCAAGGCTCTTATCATCTCGCTTGGCGGCATGTTGGTTGCAATTGGCAACGGTTTCGGCCCAATTTTTCTTGAGACAATCAAAACCTCGAACCACTTTGCGTCTTACGCTATCGCAGCCTTGGCCTATTTGCTTTCGATGCTGCCTTTGTCGCGCCTCAAGAAAAATGAAGTGAAGGTGAAAAAGGAAAAAAGAATCGGCATTTGGCGCTATATTCAAGCCTCGCCCAAGATAATGCTGGCGGGCTTTTGCACCAATTATTCACTTTCTTCTGCAAGCGCATTTCTTATCATTTATGGCTTAAAAGTTGGCATGGTCGAAAGCGAGGCAGCGCTACTTTATTCGGTGCTGTTATTTGGCACGGTTTTCTCAATTCCACTTGGCTATTTAACTGATATGGTCAATCGTCGCATCTTAATGATTTCTTGCGCGGCCTTGTCTTTGCTATGCGTAATCTCACTTTATCTCAGTACCGACCCCACAAAAATTCACGCACTTCTCTTTATAACCTTCGGCTGCATGACGGGAGTAAAACTGCCCGCAATCGTCCTCATCAACGAAAAATACAAACCAACACAGCGCCTAGCCGTAAACGCCGCTTTCTCAAAATTTTGCTTAACCGGAAATATCATCGGAATTTTTTCTACCGGCATAATCATGAAGCTCTCAGGCCCAAGCGGGCTGTGGCTCTCAATATCATTCATCTTAATTTTTTATTTAATTTTTTGCGCAGGAAATTATGGCAAAAAATTAATCAGCGGAGAGCTGGTATTTCGAAGATTTTCTTTTAGTAATAAATCTAGAATGGAAAAGTAGTTTTTTTGATTTGAGAATATTTAGTCAGTCTACCGACAACAGCTAATAACTTATTAGAAAAAGAAAAAGGCAAAGAAAGACAAAGCCCCTCCCGATGTCCTCTGAACCGAGTTCGGCGCGCCGCTGTCTGAGGGGCAGAGGATATCGGGAGGGGCTTTTGTCGAGGACAAGACTTAAACTCTTATACATAAAAAAATGGCAATATTTGATATATTCCTCAACAAACATAGAATAGAAAACAATCTACACATAACCAAATAAATTAAAATGTCCAACAACTGTAAAATCTCTTGTTTCCTCAAAAAAATCTGCTTCTTTCGCAAAAGCAATAACGCCTCAATCGCCCACGTAGCACTAAACGGCGTCATTGGCAAAGACGGCAAATTAAGCGCCGGCCTAAACATCGAAAATGTTTTTCCATTGCTAGAAAAAGCCTTCAAAACAAAAAATATTAAGGCCGTGGCGATAACGATAAACTCTCCCGGCGGCTCTCCCGTGCAGTCAGAGCTTATCTACAACGCCATTCGCGAATTTTCCATCGAGAAAAAAATTCCCGTTTATACTTTTGCGAGAGATGTCGCCGCATCAGGCGGATATTGGCTTCTGCTTGCTGGCGACGAAATTTATGCGCATCAAGCTTCAATTATTGGCAGCATTGGTGTGATTTTTTCTGGCTTTGGATTTGTCGATGCAATCAAGAAACTCGGGGTTGAGCGCCGAATTTACACCGAAGGAAAAAACAAAGCAATTCTCGACCCGTTCATGCCCGAAGAAGAAGAAAATATCGAGATTCTAAAAGACGCACAGCGCGATATTTTTGAAGGGTTCAAAGAGCTGGTGCTAGCAAGGCGCGCAGGCAAGTTAAAAAATGCGAATGGCGAAATTATTCCACACAATTCTCCCGCAGATCACAGCAAAAATTCAGCAGAAAAATTTTCTGACGCAGATAATGATTTTCTCAATAACAAAATTTTCACCGGCGCATTTTGGTCGGGTCGCAAGGCTGTAGAGCTTGGGCTAGTTGATTCCATCGCCGATATGCGCAGCAAAATGAAGGAAAAATTTGGCGACAAAGTTGAAATTCAAAATATCGCGATCAAAAAAGGCCTTATAAAATCGTTTTTTTCTGAGAAAAGTGAATTTGCTACTGAAGTTATAAGCCAACTAGAAGAAAAAATTCATCTAGGGCGCTTTGGATTATAAATCAAATAGCAAAATTCTTTTTAAGTCTGTAACATCACGATTCTACTAGTTTTATCCAAAATAATTTAGCTATGAAATTTTTCAACGCAAACCTACAAACCGCCGATTCTGCAATCGCGAACTCAATTGCCAAAGAGCTTGATCGCCAAAAATATCAGATCGAATTAATCGCTTCTGAAAATATCGTAAGCCGCGCGGTGCTAGAGGCACAAGGCTCGGTCTTCACTAACAAATATGCCGAGGGTTATCCTACCAAGCGTTATTATGGCGGCTGCGAATTTGCCGATGAAGTTGAGGCGCTTGCAATTTCGCGCCTTTGCGAGATTTTCGATGCAAAATTTGCCAATGTGCAACCACATTCTGGGGCTTCGGCGAATTTGGCGGTATATTTGGCCTGCTTGCAACCGGGAGACACTTTGCTCGGAATGTCGCTCGCAGCAGGCGGACACTTAACTCACGGGGCACAACGCACAATTTCTGGCATGTGGTTTAAGTCGGTGCAATATGGCATTCGCTTAGATGACGGGCTGATCGATTATGATCAAATGGAAGCTTTGGCGCGCGAACATAAGCCAAAAATAATCGTTGCCGGAATTTCTTCATACCCTCGCATCGTAGACTGGGCGCGCTTCCGCAAAATCGCCGATGAAGTTGGCGCTTTGCTAATGGTTGATATGGCGCATGTTGCGGGGCTTGTTGCGGCAGGCATTTATCCTTCGCCCGTTGGCGTGGCTGATATTGTCACTTCTACAACACACAAAACTCTGCGCGGGCCGCGTGGTGGCGTGATTCTCACCAATAATGAGGAGCTGGCGAAAAAAATTAACTCCGCCGTTTTCCCCGGATTACAAGGCGGACCGTTGATGCACGTGATTGCAGCTAAGGCCGTGGCTTTTGGCGAAGTGTTGCAGCCCGAATTCAAAACTTACGCGAAGCAGGTGGTTGTTAATGCGCAAGCTCTTGCCGCTATGTTGATGAAACGCGGGCTTAAAATTACTACTGGCGGAACCGATTGCCACCTTATGGTTGTTGATCTCACGCCACTTGAAACGCTCACCGGAAAAGAGGCGGAAAAAGTTTTGGAACATGCGGGGCTTACTTGCAACAAGAATGCAATTCCTAACGATCCGCGTAGCCCATTTGTTACTTCGGGCTTGCGCTTTGGAACGCCAGCTGGCACGACTCGCGGGTTTAAAGAGCAAGAATTTGAAGAGATTGGAAATTTAATTTGCGATGTGCTTGAAGGGTTTGTGAAGAATGGCGAAGAGGGGAATAAGGCAGTGGTAGAGCGGGTTAAGGCGCGCGTTACTGAGCTTTGCAAGCAGTTTCCGATTTATTAATCGCACAACGCTGCCAACTAGAATAAATTTACAAACACCACAAAACCCACCACATGATTCAGCATTTCGACTCTTGGAATATTTTAAAGAAAGAACTCCATAATCTAAGCAAGCCAACAGTTTTCAAAGAGGGCGAAATATTATGGTGCAGCTTGGGAATAAATATTGGACATGAGGAAAATGGCAAAAATGAGTTTTTCAATCGGCCAATTCTCGTAGTAAAAAAATTCAATAAAAATCTCTTTCTCGGAATTCCCTTAACAACAAAAATTAAAGAAAATAAATTCTACCACTCCTTCTATTTCAAGGGTCTGCAGCAATGCGCCATGCTTTCGCAAATTAGAGTTTGGAGTAGCGACAGGCTAACTCACAAAATGGGAGAATTGCCAAAAAGTGAGCTGAATAATATTAGGGATAGAATAAAGGAGATGATTTAGTCGGCCCCCGATTAAGAGGGCCGCGGATGGGAAATCCCAATTTGTATAGCGATTATTCTTGCGACGCACAAAATGTCAATCACAAAAAAACTAACGCCTTGGCCCATCAGAATCGCCGGCCTTCTCTATCGCAGAGACCATTTCTTTCACACGACCCTCTGATTTTGAAGGAAATTTCTCTACCCATTTTCTAGGCGCTGGCACTTCCTGCTCTAGCGCAATCTTAGCGGCCAATCCTTCATATTTTTCCACTGCATTTTCAACATAACCATCTTTGCCAGCCTTAGACTGCACGGCATTCACAATGCTATTTACCGCAACACCCTTTACCAGCGCCGTAACATTCTCTTGCGCAATCATTGCAACTGCAGCCTCGCCAGTTTTTGGATTAAATTCTAAGTTGGAAATAAATCCGGGAGTGCCTCCGCCCTTGCCATAATTTGTTGGCACGCCATTCGCATCAACATCAACGGTGAATCCGGGGCCTTGAAAACGGCGGGCAGGAGGCTCTTTTCCATCAGTAATTGCCTTGTTTATCGCAGCTTGATTTGCGGGCGCATGGCTTTTCCATTCTTGCTCCATTTTATCAATTGTTTCTTTGGTGAAGAATTTGTTGACGCTTTCAACGCCATGCTCCGTCGTGCCAGGAAAGCCCTTGAAAAACTCGGTAAAAAATTTAACCGAATCATTAGCTGAAGCAAAAATTCCTCCTGCGGCATTGGCAGCGCTAACGTTGTTAGTCGTTGTTACCGTAGGATTGCCGTCTTTATTCTCAGCAAAACGCGCAATGATAACATTATCATCTGCACTTAAATCTTGAGGAAACTTTGTATCATTAAAATTTAAATCTTGGCCCGCAGCCCTACCCTCGCGCGGGTGCAGCATAAAATCTTTCGTCAATTGCTGATAGCTTTTTTCTTCGCGCCTTGCAACAAAATAAGCAGCCTCCATCGCTGCCGCCATAACTTGATAACCCAAATTACTATATTCATGCTTGCCAAATTGCGCAGCAGGAAGATTGCTTGACGGAACATCGCCAGCGGCCTGTGCGTGCGGCTTGCCATTATCTCGTGGCACAACTTTTATGGGCGCATCAATAATTTCTGCCAGCGTAAATTCGTGGTTAATTCCTAGTGTTTCAAAGGCTTTCAAAACATCTCGAGTAGTATCACCAATTCCCGCATGATGAGTGAGAAGATCTGCTAGAGTAGCCTCCTCACTGCCTTTAGAAAATAAATTTACAATGGCCTGCTGCACGCTATGGCCGGTGCGCGCCTCAAACTCTGGGCTCGAATGCCTTTTGTTAAGAAATTCTTTAACTTTTTCGCCAGAAAAAAACTCTTTAGCATTTTGCTTTAGGCCTTTTTCACCGAAAATTTTATCTTGCTCCAACATGTAAGCAAGCCCAGCGTAGCGCACCTTGCCGATGCTTCCTTCGGCAAATAAAGTATCAGCATTTACATCATTGTCAGCAAAATCTGCTGGCTTGGCAATATCCCTGCGACCCTCGGCACTGAAGGATTCACCGCGTTTATTTACCACAGCATAATTGGTTAAATCGCCATTTCTTTTGCCTATTGCTTCAGCGGTATCAGACTGAACTTTGACCACAGAAGCTTGCAGCTCTAGAGATTTCTTCGTCATTTTTTTAGAAAAATATTTGGTAATAAAAAACTTTCTTACTGTAACTTTGGCGTTTTTAAACCACAATAAACTTGCTACTCTAAGCTTCGCGCCGTATTGTATTTGACAAAAAACCCTCGTCGCAAACTAAAAATTAAATTTTATACACATGTCTCTTCCAAAATTACACATTAAAAACCATCAAGAAATTCGATTAGTGCAAGGGCATCCGTGGATTTATTCTAACGAAATTGCAAATTTTGCAGAGCTGAAACCCCTTGAAGATGGCTCGCTGGTTGAGGTTTTTGTGCAAAAAAATAAAGAGGCGGTTGGCGTGGCCTATTTTAATTCGCATCAATTAATTGCAGCACGAATTTTAAGCAATAATGCGGCCGAAAAAATTGATGAGGCTTTTTTTGTTACCAAGCTTTTTACGGCAAAAAAATTGCGCGAAAAGTTTTTCGATAAACCATTCTATCGCCTAATCCACTCAGAAGCCGATGGTCTTGGCGGGCTTGTAATTGATCGCTTCGACAATGTTTTTTCTTGCCAAATTTCAACTGCAGGAATGGAAAAATTGCAAGATTTATTGATTGCGGCATTGCAAAAAGTCTTCCCAAATTGCGCAATAATTTTTCGTAATGATGTGGAAAGCCGCAAGTTTGAAGGGCTCTCAGCTGACAATAAAATTGTTAGCGGCGAAATTGCTGATGAAATTATTTGCGAAGAAAATGGCCTAAAATTTTCGGTTGATGTGAAGGCGGGCCAAAAAACTGGCTGGTTTTTTGATCAAAGAGAAAATCGTGCTTTTATTGCAAAAATTTCTAAAAATTGCGATGTGCTTGATGCCTTCTGCTATCAAGGTGGGTTTGGTTTGAACGCAATTCAAGGCGGCGCAAAATCTGTTACATTTATCGATTCTTCGAAAGAAGCTTTGGAGAAAGTTAAGCGCAATTTAGAAATTAATTTCTCTGAAAATAACACAGAAAATTCTGATGATAAAACTAACAAAAATATCACACAAAAATCTCGCTTTGACGCAGCAAAAAAATGTGAATTTTTCAACGAAAAAACTTTCGATGTTTTAGAAAAACTTGCTGCCGATAAAAAGCAATTCGACATTGTGGTTCTTGATCCGCCAGCTTTTGTAAAATCGAAAAAAGATTTATTCGCTGGGCTTCGCGGCTATGAAAAACTAGTGCGTTTGGCAGTGCCTTTATTAAAAGAAAATGGCATTTTATTTTTGGCTTCTTGCTCGCATAATGTTTCTTTGCCCGATCTTATCAGCGCTGCAAATAACGGCTTGCGCAAGGGTTTGATTGGCGCCAATAAAACCCCAAAATTAATTCGCACTTACGGCGCGTCTTTCGATCACCCGCTTCATCCCGCTTTGAAGGAAAGTGAATATTTGAAATCGATTACTTTTTCGGTTTAAAAATCTACTATTTTGCGAGTTTATTATTGACTAAACTTTATCAAAATTTTTGCAAAACTATGGAAAAAGAAATTGTCACAGCGGCACTTGTAATGATTGGCGACGAAATTTTATCTGGTCGCACGCAAGATAAAAACTTGAATTTTTTGGCGAAAAATTTGAGCGAACACGGAATTGCATTGCGTGAAGTGCGCGTCATTCCTGATGTGACGGCCGAAATTATTGATGCGATAAATGCGGTGCGCAAAAAATACGATTATGTTTTTACCTCTGGTGGAATTGGGCCAACTCACGACGACATCACGTCTGCAGCGGTTGCGAAAGCTTTTGACACAAACTTAATTCTGCACAAAACCGCAGAAGAAATTCTGCAAAAACATTATGGCTCGCTATTAAATGATGCGCGCTTAAAAATGGCTTACATACCGCAAGGTGCGTCTTTGCTCGACAATCCCGTTTCTTCTGCACCGGGATTTCGCATCGAAAATGTTTTTGTGATGGCTGGCGTGCCGAAAATTTTTGAGGCAATGTATTTGGCCGCAGAAAAAGAGTTGGTTGGCGGCAAAAAAATTCAGGCAAAAGAAATTACCACCGAGCTTACAGAAGGCGTAATCGCGCGCGATTTGGAGGATTTGCAGAAAAAATATCCGCAAGTTACGATGGGAAGCTATCCATTTGTTGGCGGCACTTCGCTAGTATTTCGCAGCATCGATTACGTTGCACTTGAAAAATCTTGCACTGAAATGATTGAAATTGTTGCAAAGATAAAATCTAGTTTGATGATAAGTTAAATAAATTCCTCACTATATAAAAATGGAACGCAAACCTCACGAACCAACACAAGAAGAAATAGAGCTAAAAGAATATCACGACTCGGTTAAAGAAGCGGCCGTTGATGGCACATACTTCAAGGATGCGCTCGATTGGTATCTCTCGCGCTATGTTAGCCCTTTATGCGACAGAACCGTCATGATTTTCGTTGCGATAATTGGCGCTGTGTCGCTGTTTTTCTTGATTCAAATTATTAGCGGCTTATTTCCTTTGGTAGAAAAAGTTCCGATTGTTATTCATGCAAAAGATCAATCGCTCTACTCGCCCTTCATCAAAGTGTTGCGCACCGATAAAAATAAAAATTTAACTGTTGATGACGCGATCGCAAAATATTTGCTTTCGATCTATGTGAATGACCGCGAAAGCTATGATTATCGCAAGTCTGAGGTGGAAGACGTTAACCGCAAATTCAATCGCATAAAAAACACTTCCTCTTACGCTGAATATAAAAATTTTCAGCTTTTTATGAGCAAAGATAATGCCGATAGTCCACTCAATGAATTTGGCCGCAATATTTTTCGCACTGTCGAAATTCAAGATGTTGCATTCATTAAAAGTCAGCAGCAAGATTATTATTTGAAGCTAAAAACTTTCTTCGTGAACATCTTGCCAACCGAGGCAGAGGTGCGCTTTGCAATGATCACGCATGTTTTTGACGAAAGTAATAATGAAACGACACAGAAGACATATTACCTCGCTAAAATAAAATTTACCTTTTCGGGCGCTGACCGCGACGCTAAAACCGGCGTCATGAATTTCACGGTTAATAGTTATAAATTGTATAAGATAAAATAACTTTTGATGAAAAAATTCTTACAAATTCTTAGTCTATTTTTTCTTTTTGCTGATGCGAGTTTGGCCTCACAATTGCCGCGCTATTTGGGCACCGAGAAAAAATTTCGCACTTATATTTACAACCCTAATGATGTTTATCGCTACTTGGGGCACTATACATATCAAGGCTTCATCGAGTTTGAAAGCGACGAAACCATCAGCACAATTTCGATGGGAGATCCTTCTTTGTGGCTCTTTGAGCATCTAGGAAACCGCTTGTTTCTAAAGCCGGTGGGCGAGGGCCATTCGCAAACCAACATGACAGTAATCTCGAGCAAAAGAATTTATCACTTCGAGCTTACAGCCAAAGAGGCTAAAAACATTAGCGACAAAGATTTGGTCTTTGTAGCAAAGTTTGTTTATCCAGATGAAAAAGATAAAAATATCATGGAATTTGCCAAAGCAATTCCTAGTGATGAGCCCGATCTGCGCGACTTGAGCAACTATAATTTCAAATATCAATATACTGGAGAAGCATCGATTGCGCCAGTGAAAGTTTTTGATAATGGCGAATTTACTTACTTCCAATTTCCGCGCAAAAATGCCGAATATCCAGCGATTTTTTCTGTTGATGCTTCGGGGTTTGAATCGCTTATCAACTTTAGAGCCGCGGGCGATTACATCATTGTTGAAAAAGTTGCGCCGCAATTTACTTTGCGCAATGGCACCGATATTGTTTGCGTTTACAACACGTCTTTATATTCAACTGGCAAGGCGGTCGATCCTTATAATCGCGATTCAAAAAAGGCGGCAACGGTGAATAATTTTGCTGCACCAACATCGGGGCAAATGCCTGCTAATGCTGGGCCACAAGGACCTTCGGGCGTGGCGCCTTATCCGCAATTTTCGCCTTATCAGCAAACGCGCAAACCTCCAACTGTTAATTAACGCATGAAAAAATTCTCTCTGGTTTTTTGTGCACTATTATTTTCTTGCGGCACAAAAGATGTTTCTTATCAATATCCCGACAACCCAGATTATGCTAGAAAGAGTAGAGCAGGAACCGCTTTTTCAAAAAGCGATTTGGTGATTTATGGCAAGAAAAAAGATGCCGAAAAATCTGTTGATTCTGCCGCTGGCAAAAACAATGAAAAATCTGTGTTAGCAAAATCTTCGCTATGGCATTCTGCCGTTGAGGTTGTGGGCACGCTTTTTCCTATCGCAATTCTTAATTCTGATAGCGGAATTATCACAACTGAATGGTATCAAGATTCGCCAAACAGCAATGAACGCATTAAAATCAATGCTTTAGTTAAGGGCGCGGAAGCAAAAACAGCAAATTTACAAATCACAATTTTCCGCCAAAAAAAATCTGCGAAGAAAAATTCTGCCGAAATTTGGGAGGATGCAAGCCGCGAGAATTCTGATTCTAACGGGCTTTCTGCTAAGCTTTTGCAGGAGAAAATTTTAGCAAAAGCACAGCGATAAATCTCATTTGCGCCGCCTTATATCCAGAGGATTGCGGGGGATAAATAAATTAATCTATCATAAATAAAAAATTCAAAACCGTGAAACAAAATCTATCAAACTATAGTCATAAAGAATGCGAACCCAAGTGGCAAAAGACTTGGAACGATAAGCAAGTTTTCAAATTTGATGAAAATTCTGCTAAGCCAAAATTTTATGAACTCGAAATGTTGCCTTATCCTTCGGGCAAAATTCACATGGGACATTTGCGCAATTATGCGATTGGCGATGTGATTGCGCGCTTTAAGATGATGCAAGGCTTTAACGTGCTACATCCAATGGGCTTTGACGCCTTTGGTTTGCCCGCAGAAAACGCCGCTTTGCAACATAATATTCACCCCGAAAAATGGACGCTTGAGAATATTGAAACGATGCGCGCCGAGTTAAAAACGATCGGTCTTTCTATCGATTGGAGCCGCGAGATTGCTACTTGCTTGCCCAATTATTATAAGCATGAACAGAAGATTTTCCTCGATTTTTTGAAAGCGGGATTGGCTTATCAAAAAGAATCTGTGGTGAATTGGGATCCGATTGACAATACGGTTTTAGCGAATGAACAAGTGATCGACGGCCGCGGCTGGCGTAGTGGCGCGCTGGTAGAGAAGAAAAAATTGCGCCAATGGTTTCTGAAAATTTCTGATTTTTCAGAAGAATTATTGCAAGAGCTTAAGGGCCTGAAGGGTTGGGACGAGCGGGTTTTGACGATGCAAGAAAAATGGATTGGAAAATCTGAAGGCTTGGTGGTTGATTTTAAATTGACGCGAGCGCTAGAGAATAGCCGCTCTACGGCTGACGCAGAACTTCGCGACGCTATTGCAAAGCTCGAAATTGATGCTGCAACAAATGATAATTTACGCAAAATTCCTGTTTATACAACACGCCCCGACACCTTATTCGGCGCGTCTTTCGTCGCTATTTCAGCGCATCATCCTATCGCTTTAAATTTAGCGCAAAATAATTCTGCCATCAAAGAATTTATTGCCGAATGCGATAAAAGTGCTATTGACGAACAAACTCTCGAAACCCAAGAAAAGAAAGGCATGAAGACTGGTTTGCAAGTTGAAAATCCGCTTTTTGCTGGGCAAAAATTAGATGTTTATATCGCCAATTTTGTCTTGATGGATTATGGCACGGGAGCAGTGTTTGGCTGCCCTGCGCATGATGCGCGCGATTTTGAATTTGCGATAAAATATGATTTGCCGATTAAGCAAGTTGTGGCTCCCGTTGAAAATAAAGGGCTTGCAGCTAAATCTTCATCTGCCGATGTAGTTGTAAACGGCGCCAGCCCTACAGAGCTGCCGTTTCTCGATGATGGCGTTATTATCAACTCCGATTTTCTCAACGGCCTAAATTGCGCGCAAGCCAAAGAAAAAGTTGCCGAAATTTTATGTGGAAAAAATCAAGCTGCACGTAAAATAAATTACCGTCTGCGCGATTGGGGCGTCTCGCGCCAGCGCTATTGGGGCTGCCCAATTCCGATTTTATATTTGGAAGATGGTTCTGTGGTGCCTGTTCCTGAAGAAGAGCTTCCCGTGCAATTGCCGCTAGATGTTGTATTTACCTCCCCTTCTCGGGGAAAGTCTTTGCGTAGCGAAGCGCAGCAAGACGAGGGGGAAATAAAAAGTGGCGGCAACCCTCTCGCCAATCACCCAACTTGGAAATATACCACTTACAAAGGCCAAAAAGCCATTCGCGAAACCGACACTTTCGACACTTTCTTTGAGAGCTCGTGGTATTTTTTACGCTACGTCTCGCAACCTACAGACAAGGCCTTCGATAGAGATATTGTCAATAAATTTATGCCCGTCGATCAATATGTTGGTGGCATTGAACATGCGGTTTTGCATTTGCTTTATTCGCGATTTTTTACTAAAGCGCTAAAAAAATGCGGATATTTAGATTTTAGCGAACCGTTCAAGAACTTACTCACGCAAGGCATGGTGTGCCATCACACTTTCAAAAATCAGAAAGGTGAATGGGTTTTTCCAAGTGAGGCAATTGAAATTGAGGCGGGAAAATTTATTCATGAAAAAACCCGCGAGCCTTTGGTGCAAGGGCGCAGCGAGAAAATGAGCAAATCTAAGAAAAATGTTGTTGAGCCGCTGCATATCATTGAAGCCTACGGAGCAGACACTGCGCGGCTTTTCATGCTTTCAGATTCTCCTGCCGCGCGAGATTTAGAATGGTCGGAAAGTGGCGTCGATGGCGCGTGGAAGTATGTTAATCGTTTGTGGAAATTGGTGATTTCGCATGTTGACCAAGTTAATCACAGCCCTTTGCAGCCGCTTGCAGCCTATAACGACGAGCAATTGCAAATTATAAAACTCACGCACAAAACTATCGCGATGGTTGGCGAAGAATTTGAAAAAATTGGCTTTAACCGAGCAATTGCAAAGATCCGCGAGTTTTCTAATGCGCTCGAAAAATTTGCTGCGAGTGGAGAAAGTCACTCCAAGGCCTTGCAAAATCAAGGCGCTACGGCTTCTCAAGCATCGCAAAATAATACGACTGCTCATCTTGAAAACGCCGCAAACCCAACAGCGCAGCGACATGCCGAGGTTATGCATTTCGCTCTCACAAATTTAGTATTGCTCTTTAGCCCAATAATGCCGCACCTTGCCGAAGAATGCTGGGCGCAACTTGGCAATAAAAATCTTGTTACGCAGGCTTCATTTCCAAAATTTGATGCCTCGTTAATTGCGGAAGATTCGGTGAAAATTGCGGTGCAAGTTTTAGGAAAATTGCGTGCGGTGATTGAGATGGCGAAGGGTGCGAGCCGCGAGAATGCTGAGGCGGTGGCGTTGCAAAATGAGAATGTGCAGAAGTTCTTGGAAGGAAAAGTGCCGAAGAAAGTTATTTTTGTGCAGGATAAGTTGGTGAATTTTGTGGTTTAGTTTGGGTTTTTTAACCTCCGCGCTCGGCG
>CAMCAW010000021.1 GCA_945872855.1 Rickettsia typhi
GCGGCTAAAGCTGCGCAAAATAAGGATCTTGGGCGACAAAATGATTCTGCGCAAAATCCTTCAAAGCAAAATTCGGCAGAGCAAAATTCGCAAACTCCTCCACAAAAAAATCTCCTCGGACAAGAAATTCTTCCTGTTATTGGTGTAAAAAAAATCATCGCAATTGCCTCTGCTAAAGGTGGCGTGGGCAAATCTACTTTGGCGGTTAATCTGGCAATTTCGTTGAAAAAAATCGGCTATAAAGTGGCACTGGTTGATGCTGATATTTACGGCCCGTCAATTCCACACCTCATGAACCTTACGGCCAAGCCAGCCATGAAAGACGGCCTAATAATTCCGCTAATCGCGCATGGTGTAAAATGTATTTCAGTTGGTTCGTTAATCGATGAATCTGCCGCTGGCGTGTGGCGCGGGCCGATGATTACCAAAATTCTCTATCAATTAATTCGCAGCGTAGATTGGCGATGCGATGGCCAAGGCGTTGATTGCATGATCATCGACATGCCTCCCGGCACAGGCGATGTCTATCTCAGCCTTGCTGAAAAATTTCCACTTGCAGGCGTAGCAATTGTGTCAACGCCGCAAAGCCTTGCCGTGATTGACGTGGTGCGTTCTATCGATTGCTTCGACAAATTAAGAATCCCTGTTCTTGGCCTAATTCAAAACATGGCTTATCTAGAAAATAACGGCGAAAAAATTTATCTCTTCGGCAAAGATGGCGCTAAAAATTTAGCCAAAGAAAAAAATCTTGATTTTTTGGGAGAGTGTCCAATTATGAAAAATATCTCCGATTCTGCAGAGTCGCGAATTCCGTTTGTGGTTACAGCCCCAGCGTCTGAAGCCTCTTTAACAATCGGAAAAATTGCTGAAAAAATAATCGATAAAATTATTTAATGCCAATTGTTAAGGCTTTGTAACGCGCAACCTTAAATTATCGGCCTTTATAAGCGGGCATTTTATGCTCTGCGATAAATAAGTTATCAGGTTTTTTTCCGCTCTGAAAAAACACGTCAATCGGAATTCCTCCGCGCGGATACCAATAGCCGCCAATCCGCAGCCACTTTGGCTTCACAGCTGCAATTATATCCTTCGCAATTTGCACCGTGCAAGCCTCGTGAAACGCGCCATGATTGCGATAAGAAAATAAATAAAGCTTCAAAGATTTGCTCTCTAAAATTGATTTATCAGGAACATAATCGATGGCTAAATGCGCGAAATCTGGCTGGCCTGTAAGTGGGCAGAGTGAAGTGAATTCGGGGCAGGAGAAGCTTATTGCATAATCTACATCTTGATGTGGATTGATAACTTTTTCCAAGATTTTTTTATCTGGATGTTGCAATTGATAAGTGGTTTTTTGGCCCAATGATTTTAATGATGTTTTCATTTTTTATTAAAAATTTTATTCAAGATTTACAAAAAATTCTTTGTGAAATTGAAGCAGAAGTCGTAATTAAGAAGGAAGTTGGTCTAATCTTATCTCAAACCAAATTAAATGCAAACCCCGCAAACCCTCTTGCCTCTAGCCCCCGCAAAACTATTTTGACTTTTACCGATCGCTTCTTATAATACATCTCCCCATTTTTTTACTTTTTAGATTTTACTATATTTGGGATTTGGTTGAAAATGAAAATTGCTGTTTAAAAATTTTAGTTTAAATTTTATAACGAATTTTCTTTTCAGCCAATTTTAAAACTGAACAGTTAGTTCAAGGCTTCAAACCCTTACTACATGGGCCTCTGTGGCGGAATTGGTAGACGCGATAGACTCAAAATCTATTGTCCCCTGGGACGTGTCCGTTCGATTCGGATCGGAGGTACCACTTATTTTTCAGCCCTCTTTATGGGGGTGAAAATTTCAAGTAAAATCTAGCTCATGCATTATTTCCCAGATCTTCTCAAAGCAATAACCTCGGGCCTTATCGAAGGTTTCACCGAATTTTTGCCGGTCTCTTCAACCGCGCATCTTTTGTTATTTTCGTGGCTAGTAGATTTCAATTCGATTCAAAATAATTTATTCGAAATTGTAATTCAGCTTGGCGCAATTTTAGCGGTGGTAATAATTTATCGCGCGAGAATTTTCTCTTTAATTTTAGAGTGGCGCAAAAAAAATAATCAAAAATTATTGTTGAATTTATTTTTAGCTTTTATGCCTGCGGCCTTACTTGGGCTTGCTTTTCACAGTTTTATCAAGCAAGTTTTATTTTCGAATTTGGTGATCGCTTGCGCACTAATTTTTGGCGGTGTGGTGATGATTTTGGTTGATTGCAAAGAAAGAAAATCGAGCATAAAAAACATCGATGAAATCACGCCGCTTAAGGCTTTTTTGGTAGGAATTTTTCAATCGATGGCGATGATTCCCGGAATTTCAAGATCTGGCGCAACCATAATTGGCGGGCTTTTGCTGAAGTTTAATCGCTCAACTGCTGCAGAATTTTCATTCTTTCTTTCAATTCCAACAATCGCTGCGGCAACTTTTTTTGATCTTTATAAAAACTACGCAAGCCTTACGTTTGAAGGCTCTGAGCTGATTATAGTTGGATTTCTTTCGGCATTTATTTCGGCAATTTTGGTGATAAAATGGTTTATTGGTTATGTGAGCAAACATAATTTTGTGCCCTTTGCGATCTACAGAATAGCGCTTGGAGCATTGATTTTATTTTTCGTGTTATAGCGGTATAAATTGTGTCATCGCCGATGTCACAATTGTGATATTCCAAAATGAGGTGTGCAAAAAGAAATAAGAATAGATAATGACCCAAGAAAAATACGCAATCAGATTTGGTCTCGGAGCCATTAAAGCCGTGGGTTTGGGCATGATGGAAGCGGCGGTTGCTGAACGAAATGCGCGCGGAAAATTTAAAGATGTGAACGATTTTGCCGCCAGAATGGACGCCAAAGCCATCAACAAAAAATCCATCGAAGCCCTTGCTAAATCTGGCTCGCTAGACTCTATCGCCGATAATCGCCGTCAAATTTTTGAATCATTTGAGATGATCGCGGCCTTTGCTAATCAAAAAAAAGATGAAGCTTCGAGTAGCCAAATGAGCATGTTTGGCGCACTTCTAGACGAAAAAAACTCCAAACCAGAATTAAAAAAAGTTGAAGATTGGAGCAAGGAAGAGCGCCTGCAAAAAGAGTTCGACGCCTTCGGATATTTTTTGAACGAACACCCGTTAGATGATCATTTGCTAGAGCTCAAGAAGCGAGGCGTGGTCTTCTCTGAGAAGATTGAGAAAGACGAATTGCAAGATAGCAACCTGATAAAAATGGCGGGCGTAATCGCTGGCAGCAAGCACAGATCGGGGCCGCGCGGTCGTTTCGCTTACATGACAATTTCTGATCCGCTCGGAATTTTTGAGGCGATGATCTTCGACGAAGCCATAATTACCAACGCTCGCGACATTTTGGTTGATGGCAGCCAAGTGGTGATCGAATGTCTGATTAAGAAGGACGATGGCGGTGTGCGCATTCTAATTCGCGATGTGCAAAAATTGACGGATTTTATCAAGAATGTGAAGGCGGCGAAAGAGCCTTTTGAGGATATTAAAAAGCAGCCACAGCGGCGGTTTAACAAGGGCGGCGAGGGGTTTGGCGAAAGCGGCGGTGGTGGTGGCGGAAATTATGGCGGCGGCAATGGAAGCGGCGGAAATTACAATAAAGGCGGGAATAATAATGCCAAGCCAGAGTCTGCCGATCCTTATAAACAGAAGCTCGAGAGGCTTGAGGCGAAAAAGATTTTTGGTGAAGTGCAAATTTTTGTGAAAGAGCGTGAGCCGATTCTAACCGCTAAAACCGTGCTCTCGCAGCTTATCGCGCCAGCATCTTTTGCGAAAAAAACGAAGGTGATTTTTGTGGTGGAGATGGCGGGAAAAAAGGCCAATGTAGAATTGCCAGAGAATTATTTGCTTGACGAGGCAGATGTGGCAAGGCTTCGCGCGATTGAGAAGGTGGTTGAGGTTAGGGCGAATTAGGTGGTTTTGCGGCTTGGGTTCTTTAATTGCGAATTTATTTGCGAAGGAAAATTAACGACTTGCGCTTTAACTTGCGAAAATTTAGAATGTTGGTCTTCGTTTTGTTTTTTGCTTCTGAGTTTTTCAAATTCAGTTTTCATATCGCGGGGTAGAGCAGCCCGGTAGCTTGTCAGGCTCATAACCTGAAGGTCGTTGGTTCAAATCCAGCCCCCGCAACCACTCTCCTAGAAGGCTCCAGCCTTTTTCACTTTCTCTTCAAATATGATCTCCGGCCTTGATACGGCCTTGATGGACGTGCAATTCCATGCATTTTCATCTATCTCATTGCGCTAATTAATTAGCTAAAAAACTTATTTCTTTTAATTTCGTACGAATCTTACAAGCATCTTCATTTCCTAGATGCCCTTGTATCAGTACAAATAGATTTTCTATATGCTTGATACACTCAGGAGCATTAAAATTTATAACCATCTTATCTGGTATGATTTCTCCATGAGATGAAATATGTAGAAATCTGCACAAGCCATTATCTGCTTCACTAAATAAAGACTCTAAGTGATCGTGGCAGTAAAACTGACAAAATAATTCTACGAATCTCCTGCAAGCATTCCCTATAGCATATAAATCTGCTCCCTCTTCTCTCTTGAGTTTATCATAAATTTTGAGTATGTAGTCGAATAAATAGGTGTACTCGTTTTCTAAAAAACTTTTTTCTCCATCAGTAATTTCAGATTTCCCATTCTGATTTCTAACTATTCCCAAAAAACATCCTGCCTTACTTTTTTTCTTAACAATGCCATTATGCATCAAGTTAGCAAAGTACCAATTATGCGTCATGACAATGACTTGGGCATACTGCCGCTCTTTTTCTAGCTTACATATTTTGTGATAAATTAGGTTATAAATCGAGTATAAAACATTGTAATCCAAACTTGAAATTGGATCATCAATCACAACTATTTTTTGGTTATTTTTTATATTCGAATCTTCCTCGAGTTTTGTTAAAAAGTAGGCGAATGCTAATGCTGTTTTTTCTCCTTCGCTTAATATGTGGATAGCATCATCAATATTGTTTCGGGTAAGTTTAAATGAAGTTATGCCGAACTCATCTTTATGTTCTCTTAGTTTAAGATCGGTGTTAATGATGAGCTTGAAATAATTTTCGATGCGCTCCATTGATATTTCTATATTTGCAGCCTGTTTACTTATATTTGATAACTCAATTTTTAAACATTGAGGTACATTCTTGATAAAGTCTTCAGTTGCGGCCAACTCAAAATTGAAACCAAATTTTTGATTTTGCGCAACCAGCTTTTCAATTATCGAATTCTTTAGCTCTATTTTGATTTCAGCAATTTTATTAGAAATTATCTTTTTCTGACTAGAGAGTTCGGAGTAATTCTTACCATCATATGAATTTTCTAGAAACCACACCAGCAAGGCTTTTAGTAGTTTTCCATATCCTTCTTTTTTGTGAGATTCTGCATTGGCTACACTGGTGTTATAAGTGTCATAACTAGTTCTGATATTATTTAGCTCCCCAGCTAGAACCTTTATATTTTTTAAAAAATTTTCTTTCAAAAAATCTTGATTCCAAAGCTGGGTAGCTTCTGACATTTGGGATTGTTTACCCTCTATTGAATCACATAGTTTTTTGCAATTTAGTAAAAGAGTATTTTTTGCCTCAGCAAAATCCGAGCTCACTTTTACACTTTGATTTGCAGTAAATTTCAAAAATGAATCTTTTGTTTTTTCAATAACTTCTAAGTCGGATTGCAGTTGCTTCTTTACCTCGTCATACCTGCCACCAAAGGCACTTTGCAAAGTTCCTATTCTATCTTTTAAATCATTATCGCAAAACAAGCATTGCTCTAACTTTTTATGTTTCTGATGAATTACCAAGCCGCTTTGTAACCAAGTTTTTATATCATCAGCTAATAACTTTATGTCAGAATTTGATATTTCTACCTTATCGCTCAAACGCTTCTCTAAAGCTTCTAGAAGATTTTCTAAATCTCCCAAGTCACTTTCTAAGACATCTAGTTTTCTTACTTCATCGTCAGGAATTTTATCTTTAACGGTATTAATTTCTGCCTTCTTACTACCAATCTCTTTTTTAAGAGCTTTAAAATCTAAATTTTCTTTGTAGGCAATTTCTTGCTTTGTGGCAGCAACAGAAATCTCAATAAGCTTGATAGCTGCTTCCAATTTATTCCTATCATAATTCTTATACTCATCGCCATCGAGCACACCTTTTATCTGACTTGCGTAAGTGGTTTTGGATTTAGTTATATCTGAGTCAATTTTCTCCTCCTGCTTTGATAAGCCAAGCAGCCCTTTGATGTCCTTATTGATTAAATGATAATTAGCTTCTGACCCATATTTACTTTGCAGCAATAAAATCTCTTTTTCACATTCTTCTACAGCTAATTTTTTAGCTTCTAATTCCTCATTTTCTTTACTGATAATAATTTGGTTTAACCCAGCTTTTGGAAGAACATTCTCATCAACGAAATCTTTGTTAAAAATAACCAATTTATTATTAAAACCTGTATTAAAGCTTTCTGCATTTTCTAACGAAAATTGCTCATCATTAATTTTGCAGATGCTTGAAGCGTCAGGTACACTAATCTTTTTGATTAAAAGAGGCTCATATCCCCTACCTATTGCCGTCAATAATCTAGAAAGAGTTGTTTTTCCGGAGCCATTGAAGCCATAAATCAAGCTGTACTGCTTTAGCTCAACATTTTTTACATCAAGAATTCCAACATTAGAAATTTGGTTTATTTTTAAAATCATGACAGCCCCGCTATTTAGTAAATAGTAAAAATAGTTCGGATTTATACACTTTAAGGCTTGATATATAAAAAATTGGCATAATTAAAAAATTATTCTTCTGGGTCGAAAATTTCATCTCTATATAATTTGGTAATTTTATATTCTTTCGGCGTATCTTGAATGTAGGAAACTTCTACATCTACAATATAAGCTAAATCTTGCCATTGTTTGTGTGGAAAATTGGGAACGTCCATAACTCCGTGTCAAATCCCTCTCTAGGCTAAATCCAATTTCAGCCTGCCTGCAAAAAATATATCCAACTGCCCAACAATCAAGCTCCAATTCTGCACTGGCATTACCCATTTCTTCGCAATATTCTTAATCGCCAGATAAATTAATTTCTCAAGCGCAGTCTGGCTAGTAAAAGCCCCCTTAGTTTTAGTAACCTTGCGGATCTGCCTGTGAAGACCCTCTACAGCATTTGTAGTATAAATCATTTTTCTAATCTCGGCAGGATATTTAAAATATGGCAAGGTACCCCAAATCTAACACACTTTCTCCTTTCTTAAATTAATGGCAAAGTACCCTAAATTTAACGCACTTTCTCCTTTCTTAAATCTAGACATGAATCCAAAATTTAAGCTTACAATCAAGAAGTAATTGCAAAATTTGTTTATTGATTTAATATAGCAATGTATATTATTATATACGTAATAACTATTTTAAGCAGATAATATCCACAATAATGAACGAACTATTCCAAACCCCATTCTCAACCACCCAAGCCCTCGCCAAATCCGCCCGAGAAAAAAGGCTATCCCTAAACCTAAGCCAACAAAGCCTCTCACAAACCTCAGGCGTAAGCTATTCCGTAATTAAAAAATTCGAACTAACCGGAAAAATCTCCCTAGAATCACTACTAAAAATCGCCGCCGCTTTAAGTTGTCTCAATAATTTCTCCGAAGTTTTTAAGTGCGACACCCCTTTATCTGCAACCACGCTCGACGAGCTCATGAAACAAAAAACCCGCAAAAGAGGCCGAAAATAATGACATTCAAGCCAATCGAAATCGTAAATGTAAAATATTGCCGTGGCGCTGAAATTGTGCCGATGGGAAGGCTTGCAATCAATAATCGCAAAATATTTTTCGAATATAACGCCGAGTTTTTGAAAACCAAATTCGAGCTTTCGCCCTTTAAACTGCCGCTGCGCTCGGGGGTTATCGCCTGCGAGGATAACATTTTCGAAGGCCTGTTCGGAATTTTTAACGACAGCTTGCCCGATGGCTGGGGCCGCCTTCTTCTCGATCGCAAACTAACAAAAATCGGCATTAGCCCCACAACAATCACGCCGCTCGATCGCCTTTGCTACACTGGCAGCAACGGCATGGGCGCCTTGATGTATGAGCCAGAAATTTTCGATGCCGCGGCTCATCATCGCTTGAAGGATTTGGATTTAATCGCCGATGAATGCCTGCATTTTCAAGATCGAGATGACGATAAATTTATCGATGATCTATTCGCGATGAACGGCTCTTCTGCTGGCGCGCGGCCAAAAATTTTGGTCAGCGTTTCTAAAGATGAGAAGTTGGAAATTACCGAGGGCGACCCAAAAATTTCTCACGATAATTGGATCATTAAATTTCGCTCATCGGCAGATCCGAAGGACATTGGCTGCATTGAATATGCCTATCATCTGATGGCGCAGAAAGCGGGCTTAGATGTTCCTGCGGCCAAGCTTTTTAAATCGAGAAAGTGCGATGGATATTTTGGCGTGAAGAGATTTGATCGGCAGAAATCTTCGTTTGTTCACATGCATACGATTAGTGGGTTGATTCATGCAGATCACCGCGTGCCAACGCTTGATTATGAAATTTTGTTGAAGGCCACGCTGCATTTAACTAAGGATGTGCAAGAGTGCGAGAAGCAATTTCGCCAGATGGTGTTTAATATTTTTGCGCATAATCGCGATGATCATGCGAAGAATTTTTCGTTTTTGATGGGGGCAGATGGCAAGTGGAAGGTGTCGCCAGCTTATGATTTAACGTTTTCGTCTGGGCCCATGGGGCAGCATTGCACGACGATTTTGGGCGAGGGGAAGAATCCTTCGGTGGCTCATATTTTGAAGCTTGCGGAGATGGTTTCGATTAAGCCAAAACGAGCATTGGAGATTGTTGATGAGGTGAAAGGCGCGGTTTCTAAGTGGGGAAGATTTGCGGAGAAAGCTGGTGTTGGTAAAAGATCGGCGAAAATTATTCAATCAAACCTAGATCGACCTTAATTTATATTTGATTATTGCAAGTGAATATTTTTTTGAAATTTGTCTTTTATTTCTAATCTTCACTCAGCCACCAGCCTTTCGCAATCATTATCTTTAGGTGTAAATTACTTCACATCGCTAACAATTTTCCCTCGCCAAGTAATCCTCAGCGCATTCAATATTGCCGCCACATCGATAACCTCTTGCAGCAGCGCCCCTTCTGCTGGCGAGAGCATTCCTGCTGCCGCAAATCCCATGCCAAGCAAACTTAGCAACATGCCGCCAACAGCGCTTTGCATCGCGATACGGCGCATTGAAATGCTGATATGAAGTAGCTCGTCAACTTTGGTGAGAGTATTCTCTAGAATCACGGCCCCAGCGGCTTCGGAGGTGATGTTGTTATTTTGTCCGAAGGCAATTCCTACTGTTGCGGCGGTTAAAGCTGGCGCATCGTTAATGCCATCGCCCATGAAGAGAGTAGGCGCCAAGGCAGTTTCGTTCTTTACAAATTCAAGTTTTTGCTCTGGGCTTTGCGAAGCGTGAGTTTGTTTTATGTTAAGCAAAGCCGCGAGATAATTGACTTCAGACGCTCTATCGCCAGAAAGTAAAACGATTTTCTTGAAATTATGTTCGGGCCCTAAATGATGAATGAACGAGTGGCTGTCTGCGCGCGGAGCATCGTGAAAGCGCAAAGTTGCAGCATATTGTTGGTTAATCATGATGAGGCATTCAAGCCCCGAATCAGTGGCAGCAATGCTTGAAGCCAGTTGCGGATTTTGCTTTAGAACTTTATTGCGACTAGTAACCATTATTTCTTGGCCAAGCACAATGCCGCTCAAGCCTTGTCCAGAGCGCTCTGAAACCTGCGTTGCTTCTAATAATTCTAGATTTTTTTCTGCTAAGGCATTCATTATTGCAACAGCTAAAGGGTGGCGTGAATAGCGTTCTAGGCTGGCGGTTTTTTGCAGAATATCATCGGCCGCAAAGCCTTGAGCCACAAGGATTTCTGTGAATTTTGGCTCGCCATAAGTTAGAGTTCCGGTTTTGTCAAAAATCGCGGTAGAGCAGGTGGGGAGGCGCTCTAGCACGGTAGGATCTTTGATGATGATGCCATTTCTAGCCGCCAAAGAAATAGCGCCAATAACCGTGATTGGAATTGCGATTAATAGCGGACAAGGTGTTGCCACTGTAAGCACGGCGATGAAGCGCAGAATGTCTCCTGTAAAATACCAAGTGGTCGCGGCAAAGGTCAGTGCTAGCGGCGCGAAGATTGCGCCAATTTCGTCGGCAAGTCGCATTAGCTGGGGGCGGCGCTCTTCGGCCTCTTTCATCACCGTCATAATTTTGGCGTAGCGAGAATCTTGCGCGAGTTTTTCGGCGCGAATTACAATTACGCTATCACCATTGATGGCGCCAGATAGAACAAGGGATCCGACGGTTTTAAGAATTTGATATGGCTCGCCCGTGAGATAAGATTCGTCCATCGTGCCGCTGCCTTCAATGATGTTGCCATCAACAGGGCAGGTTTCGTGCGGGTAGATTACGATTTCGTCGCCAATTGCAATTTCGCCAATTGCAACTTCACTAATTGCGCCATTAATGCGGCGATGAGCGCTTGATGGAAGCCGCTTTGCGAGCGCTTCAAGAGCGGAAGAGGCTTTGCGCGTGGCATATTTTTCGAGAGCCTTTCCGCTGATTAACATAAAAATCAACAATGCTGCGGCGATATATTGCGCCATCACCAGTGACCCTACAAGCGCAATGATCGCCAGCATATCGGCGCCAAAACTTTTGTTTAAAATTTTGATTATTAGCTGCATTATTTTTTGCTATCTTCTTCGATCGCCAAAGCCACATTTAGCATTGTTTGCTCGTCAAAAATATTGGTAATAATTTGCAATCCCATTGGCAAGCCATCGGCGTTGAGGCAAGCTGGCACAGACATCGCAGGCAATCCCGCTAAATTTGCAGGAATAGTGAAAACGTCGTTGAGATACATTTTTATTGGATCGAGACTATTAGTTTGCGAAATTGGAAAAGCAGGGTTTGGCACCGCAGGAGTAAGGATCGCATCAACCTTTTGGAAGGCGTTTTTGAAATCTTGCGCGATTAAGTTGCGAACGCGTAGAGCCTTCTTGTAGTAGGCGTCGTAATATCCAGAAGATAAAACATAAGTGCCAACTAAAATACGTTTTTTTACTTCATTGCCAAATCCTTCGGCGCGAGTTTTGGCATACATTTCGTTTAGCGAAAGACCATCTTCTTTGGTGCGATAGCCATAGCGCACGCCATCAAAGCGCGCAAGGTTCGACGAGCATTCTGCAGAAGCCAAAACATAATAAACCGCGGGCGCATATTTAGTGTGAGGCAGTGAAATTTCAACAATTTCAGCGCCGCGATCTTTGAGCATGGCAGCGCCGTCGTTCCACAGTTTATCTATCTCGGCAGGCATTCCATCGACGCGATATTCTTTTGGAATACCAATTTTTTTGCCTTTAATGTTAGAAGTTAGAAGCTTGTCAAATTGTGGCACGGCGATGTTTATAGAGGTAGAATCTTTAGCATCGAAACCAGAAATTATTCTTTGCAAAAGTGCGGCATCGTAAACATCTTTCGCGAAAACTCCGGCCTGATCTAGAGAGCTGGCGAAGGCGATCATGCCATAGCGCGAACACCTTCCGTAAGTAGGCTTCACGCCAACAGTGTTAGTGAATGATGCGGGCTGACGTATTGATCCGCCTGTGTCCGAGCCAGTTGCGCCAGCGCATAAATTTGCCGCAACCGCAGCAGCAGAGCCGCCAGAGCTTCCTCCCGGAACCAAATCTTCGTCCGAATTTTTAGCCTTATAAGGATTGATTACGGGCCCAAAAAAGCTGGTAGTGTTAGAAGATCCCATCGCAAACTCGTCCATGTTAAGCTTGCCAAGCGTTACAGATCCTGCATCGAGAAGCTTTTGCGTAACCGTAGATTCGTAAGTGGGAACAAAATCTGCCAACATTTTTGAGGCAGAAGTTGTGCGAATATTTTTGGTGCAAAATAAATCTTTTATACCAAGAGGAATGCCTTCTAAGTCACGAAACACGCCGTTTGCGATGTTTTCATCAGATTTTTTTGCCTGCGTTAAAGCAACGTCAAAACTATCGGTGATAAAGGCGTTGAGGCGACGATTATTCTCAATATTTTTAATATAAGCCGAAGTTAATTCGACGGCGCTAAACTGCTTGGCTCTAAGACCATCAACGCTTTGCTTAATAGATAATTTTGTAAGATCTGACATTTTATTTTGTTGTTGAAGCTTGGTTAATTAATTCAAATAATTCTTTTTTGTTCAGCAGTTCGTTGGTCAATAAACCATCTGGTGCATTGGGGCCATAGACTGCATTAAAAGGAATGGCATAGCGACCTTTTTTGTGAATGAATGACAGTGCGGCTTCATTGGGCTTAGTGATGTCGGCGCGCATTGCCACCATGTTGTCGCGTTTTAATTTTGCAATAACTTCAGTGTCGTGAAGCACGCGAAATTTGTTAAATTTGCAAGTGATACACCAGTCGGCAGTAACATCAACCACCACTGTTTGACCAGCAGTCACGCGCTTGTAGAGCTCTTCTTCACTAAATTTTATCCATATTATATCGGCAGGGTGACGCGCTTTTTTTATGCCTTGAAAAGCTGCGGGCAAAATAATTAACGTGATCGCCAAAATAGTAATAGCAAAAATTTTGAGAGATTTAATTTTAATTTTGAAGCAAGTAAAGAATAGTGCGCTTGCTAGAGCGGCAATGCCTCCAGCTGCAGCACCAATATTATTTGAAAGAACGTAAACCAGCCAAATTACGGTGGCGACTAATAATCCTGTCATTAATTGTTTAGCGCGCAGCATCCAATTTCCGGGCTTTGGCAGTAAATAAACCATTTTTGGCGAGATGATTAAAGCAACGTAAGGCAGCGCCAATCCAAGCCCCATCGCAATAAAAATTAGGAAAATAATTGAACTGCTTTGTGTAATTGAAAATGAAATTGCCGAGCCAAGAAATGGCGCCGAGCAAGGAGTAGCAAGCAATACCGCCAAAACTCCAGAAAGAAAATTTGGCATGAAAATGTTTTTTCTATCAGCTTCTTTTTCGGAGATTTTTTTGTGGAGAAAATTGGTAATAAATTGGTCGAATGTAATTTCAAATAAGCCAATCATGTTAGCGATGAAGCCAAGCAGCACAGCGATTAAGAAGATTAAGAAGTAAGGATTTTGAAATTGTAATCCCCAGTTAAAAATATTTCCCGTAAGCTTTATAATGACAGCAAAAATCGCAAAAATCACAAAGCAAGAAATAATGCCAAGAGTTGTTGAGAAAAAAGCAAAGCGAATGTGAGAAATTTTTGATTCGTGATGATTAATTACAGACATGAGTTTGATGCCAAGAACAGGCAATACACAAGGCATGATGTTCAAAATTAAGCCACCCAAAACAGCGGCAAGAAGCGCCGATAATAATGAGGCGGATGTTGATTTTTCTGCGGCATTTTTCTCTGCAACATTTTCAGTGATAATTTTTTTGCTGAAAAACTTTTGAATCAGCACTAAAGATTGCGCATCTTCTTCATTCGCAACATCAACCACAAACTCACTAACGGCGGGAATGCAAATGTCTTTGCACAGGCCATAATTTACCTTCAATTTTAACTGAGTTGGACTCTCGATATTTTGCAAAGAAATTTCAACTGGCAAAATCACTTCACCTTCATAAACACTGTATTTTATTGTCTCGGCGCCAATTTTTTCTTCTTTAGAAATTGCTTGCGGCCAAGAAATTTCATTTTTGATATAGTTAGAAGAGCCATTAAAATCAAGGCTCGGTGGCATTCCTATGCCGCCAGCTTCATTGCCATAAACGTGCCAGCCTTTTGCAATGTTAAAATGCAAGCCAATGATTAAATTCTTTTGTTGATTGTCGTCGCTATAAAAACTTGATAAAATTCGAACCTTGGCGATGTTTTCGCTTGCAGCGGCTTCTTGCCATGAGCTGCTTGTTGCGCCAGCTTTATTGGTAAGTAAAAAAACCAAAAATATTATTTGCAGCAGCTGCTTTATTTTCATATGCTTGAATTCGTGCTTGAAATAGAATTTGTCTGAAGATAAATTAATCGCAGGACATTTTTCGTAAGAATTAAATAATTATTTCAGTATAAATCAACTCTCTTCATGACTTCTTTTTCAAGTCCATTAGAAATTTTACACGTAAATTCTAAAAAAGTTGCCTGCGATGGCGGCAGAGATGATAAGGGCGGCGCCTCAGGCCACCCTTTGGTTTATCTTGATATGGGCAAAAGCGATTTTGTAGTTTGTCCATATTGCAGCAAATATTTTACTCTGCAAAAATCAACTCCTGTTATTTCAAAAAAAATCTCGAAAAACAATGGCTAATGTCGCAATAGTCGGCCTGCAATGGGGCGATGAAGGAAAGGGAAAGATCGTGGATTTTTTGGCCGATCAGTTTGACGCTGTGGTGCGCTTTCAAGGCGGGCACAATGCTGGGCACACAATTAAGGTGGGCGATAAAACTTATAAGCTGAGTTTGCTGCCTTCGGGCCTCATTCGCGATAAATTTTCGGTGATTGGAAGTGGCGTGGTTGTTGATCCTGTAGCCTTATTTAATGAGATTCAAAAAATTGGTGAAGCTGGTATAAAAATTACTCCCGCTAAATTAAATATTGCGGATAATTGCTGCTTAATTTTATCTGTTCATCGCGAGCTAGACCAATTTTTAGAAGAGCATAAAGGTAAGAAAAAAATTGGCACTACAGGCCGCGGAATTGGCCCTGCATATGAAGACAAGGCTGGTCGTCGCGCTATCAGAATTTGCGATTTATTCAATGAAAAAACTCTGCGTGATCGCTTAGAAAATTTAATATTTTATCACAATTTATTGCGTAAAAGCTTGGGCGTTGCAGAAGTAAAAATTGCAGATTTATTGCAAGAATTATCGCAAATCAAAGAGCGGATAGAGCTTTATGTTAAGCCATCTTATGAGATTTTTCAAAAATTAAACGCTTGCAAAAACGTTATGTTTGAAGGCGCGCAAGGTGCTCTGCTGGATGTAAATTTTGGCACTTTCCCTTTCGTTACTTCATCAAACACATTGGCGGGGCAGGTTGCTCTAGGTAGTTGCCTTGGCGCTGATGCGCTTACAAAAACGCTTGGGGTCTTGAAGGCTTATACCACGCGGGTTGGCTCTGGTCCGTTCCCCACAGAACTTGATGATGAAACTGGAGAGTTCTTGCGTGTTGAAGGAAAAGAGATCGGAACGGTAACTGGTCGCAATCGGCGCTGTGGTTGGTTTGATGCGGCATTAGTACGTCATGTTGCAAAACTTTCTGCAGCAAAAGAAATTGCGCTTACCAAACTAGATGTGCTCGATAAATTGCCAAAAATCAAAATTTGCGTTGCCTATAAAATTGAAGGCAAGCTTTATGAATACTTGCCGCAAAGTATCGATCTCTGCGAAAAAATTGAACCAGTTTACGAAGAATTTGACGGTTGGATGCAGCCAACTTCAACAGCGAAATCTTTCGCAGAATTGCCATTAAACGCACAAAAATATCTTAGAAAAATCGAAGAATTATGCGAAGTTAAAATCGCGATTCTATCAAATGGCGCTAAGCGCGATGAAACAGTAATTGTGAGCGAAATTTTATAATAATGAAGGAAGTCAATAAAAAACCAGTAATAATGCAAATCTTACCGTCTTTGCAAAGCGGCGGCGTAGAGCGTGGCACGGTTGATTTGGCGAAGGCTTTGCAAAAAGATGGCTTCGAGCCAATCGTGGTATCGTCTGGTGGCGTGATGACTTATCAATTGCGTGAGGCGAAAATTCAGCATATTACATTGGCGGTAAAAACAAAAAATCCGCTGCAAATTTATTTCAATATAGAAAAATTAGTTGAGTTAATCGAAAAACATAAGGTAGATGTAGTTCATGTTCGCTCTAGAGCGCCAATGATAAGCGTTTATTTTGCCTGCAAAAAAACCAAAACAAAATTGGTGAGCACGGTGCATGGCAGTTATTCTACCGGCTTTGCATTATGGAAAATTTTCCCGCCAAAAATGTTTTATAACGCAATGATGTTGCGGGCTGATCGCATTATTGTGGTTTCTAATTTTATCAAAAATTACCTATTACAAAATTATCAAACATATCTTAAGCAGCCGTTTGAAGCTAAGATTGACGTGGTTGCGCGTGGTGTTGATATAAATTATTTTAACGTCGAATCAATTTCGATGACACGCATGATTGATCTCAGCACAAAGTGGGCGCTGCCTGAAGACAAAAAAATTATCATTTTTCCTGCGCGCATCACTTCGTGGAAGGGCCACGAATTTTTGATTCAAGCTTTAACAAAAGTGAAAAGCGATTTCTTCTGCGTTTTTGTGGGCTCTGATCACGGCCATAAAAATTTCCGCAAAAAAATTGAGCAAAAAATTGTAAAATCTGGTTTAGAAGGGCATGTAAAATTTGTTGGCATGTGCAAAGATATGTCTGTGGCTTATGCAATTTCTAATCTAGTGATCTCTGCTAGCATTAGGCCTGAGGCCTTTGGTCGCATTGCCATTGAAGCGCAAGCGATGAAAAAAATGATTATCGCCACAAATATTGGCGGCTCGCTTGAAACGGTGATTGATGGCAAAACCGGATTTTTGGTTGAAGTTGGTGATGTTGAAAAAATGGCAGAAGCAATTGATAAGGCGCTAACCCTTGATAAATCTGAGTCGGATCAGATTTGCGAAAATGCTCGCAAGCATATAGAAGAGAATTTTTCGAGCAAAAAAATGTGCGAAGAGACGATTAAAATTTATCGCAAGATTCTTGATTAGTGTTGATTTTAGCGGTTTTAATATGCGATTTTAGAAAAGTTGCACGCCGTTAGATTAAAAATTCTACACTTTAGAGGGCATTAATTTTGTCGATAGGATTAGCTGTTGCAGCCGTCTGTGCATTAATAATTGGTCTCGGTTTTTTTTCTTCCTTATCCGCCTTTGTATCGCTACTTAACGACACATCTTCCTTTATTTTTTTAGGTTTCTTATAAATTTTTGAATAGTCTGCATCATTCGGATTCTGCCAAGTTACCTGATTAGGAGGGGCTTTGATTCCAAAATTAACGCCGTCAAAATGTCGCCCTGCACAAATTTCTAAAACCAATAAATCTTCTATAGAAAAATTTTCTTCTTTAATGCTTGGTGATTTTTCCATGATATTCTTGATGCCTCGATAAAATTCATTTCTTAAATATCCAGCAAGATAAGGTAATTTTTCTTCTAACATAAGCCTAGCGTGGAAGGATGGGACATTGCTGCAGCTTGACATGAAGCCCTTCTGGTCAATTGCTGTGTCTGCAATATCCAGTAAGCTTTGCCAAACTTCATTGCTAACCATTTTATCTAGCAGCTCTTGAAGAGTTGTATCGTCTTCTAGATTTAGAATTTTTTGATCTATGGCACTCTGCAACAAGTAAGTCTGAATAAGATGAGTAAATTTACCATGAATTAGTCCTATTCCAGTTAGTGCTGAATCACGAAATATATAGCCAGAGGCAATGACTTCATTCGCCTTATTTGAGGGTATAAAGCCAAAAAAAGTATACTGCTCATCTCCAATCTCGATACCAGATTTGCTCAATTTTTCTGCAATAATTCTTTGCAAAAGAGAGCCTCTGTTTCTTATAACCGCATAATCATCTTCTGGGATGGGAAAAAAAGAATTTCCAACTTGCAAAACATTTTTGAGAGAGACTCCCTCATATTTTTTATCCTCTTGACGCTTGCAAATTTCACTATTCAGGTCCTTTAGCAAATCAATGCATTTAGGGTAATTTGCGAATAGTATTTTTATTTGTGAAAAGATTTTATAAAACTTTGGGTCTGTTGTTTTGGTGGCGATATGTTTTGCATTATCGTCTCTTGCGTCTCTAGTAAGCTCTGTACGATAGCTGTGAATATCGAGAGATTTTGTATTTTTTTCCTTTAGGGATTTTTCGATTTTATTCAAAAATAGCGATAAGATATTTTTTTTAAAATCAAAGTTTTTATCGCTCTGGCCCCCTGTAATTAATGATGTATGCATCATAAATAATGTTACGCATAATGCACCCGCATTATCACTGACACTCCTAATGTCACCCTCCCAAGAAAAAAAGCGAGTTGTGGTGGCCTGACCAGCAGAGGTTGACCGCTCACTAACATCAAATATATATTGCCACACTTCAGGCATTTCTGTGATAAGTTCCTGAATATCTTGCGCCGATAGTCTGGCGATGAATTTTATAATCACATTTTGCAGTTTAGCCTTCTGCTTGCTAGCTAGCGGGTTTATTTTATCGGCTATTTTATTAAAACTTTCAGTAGCTTTTGGATTTAGAAAGATATTTACCAGCATGTTGGACATCTCATCTTCATCTATCAGCTCTATCAATTTAGGCATTTGTAGGTCGCTATCTTCTAATTTTGCCGCACAGGATGCAATTTTTTCTGGATGGTTAGTAGCGAAAACTCGAAAAAAATCAGCTTTTCTATCAAGGTCAATGGTTTTGTCATTTATAATTTCCAAAAAAATATCTTCATCGGATTGCGGTGAAGAGGTGCCTGCGACGGAAGGGTTCTTGCTCATATTGCAGATTTTAGTTGGTTTAACAGAAATTTTCAGCAATAAACCCTATTATTGCTTTTTGTAAATACTAACAAAATCATCCTCGCCAATTTCTCGTAATTCTTGCTTTATAAAGCTTTGCAGCGCCTCATCTATCGTTAAAAATCCTAGCGTTCCGATTGCCGAAATTCCATCTGCGCCGATAATTTTTTTATTTTGAATCCACACTAATTCATCAACTAAATTTTCTTGTAGAAGCTGCGTAGCAAGGCTTCTTCCTCCTTCAACCAACACAGAGTTTACGCCGCTTGCCGCAATTTTCTCTAGCGCAAATTTTAGGTTAATAATGCCATTTTCTTCTTCACAAAAAATAATTTCTGCGCCAAGATTTTTTAATTTATCAATGCTTGCTTGACGAGCCGAAGCCTTGCCAGCATTAGTCAAAACAATAGTTGAAATTTTCGCCGCGCTTTGAAAAATTTTTAACTTCTCATCAAAATCAATATTGTTTGTAACAATAATTCTCTTTGGCGAATGGTCTGCAAGCCCAGCCAGCCTGCAATCTAGCATGGGGTCGTCGTATTTTATGGTGTTGGCGCCAACCATTATTGCATCATTTTGGGCGCGCAAATAGTGAGCGAATTGGCGCGCCTTCTCGCTGGTGATCCATTTGCTGTGGAAATTTTTAGTAGCAATTTTTCCATCTAAACTAGTGGCGAGCTTTACAGTAATGTAGGGCAAGCCAGTTTCTTGCGCCTTAAAAAATGCTTTATTAATTTCGCGCGCAGATTTTTCCATTACGCCGCAAGCCACCTCAATTTCAGCGGCGCGCAATTTAGCGATTCCGGCGCCATTAACTTTTTTGCAACTGTCGATTGTAGCGATAACAACCTTTTTTATTTTATGTTCAATGATTAAATCTGTGCAAGGCGAGGTGTTCCCGAAGTGAGAACAGGGTTCGAGGGTTACATAAATTGTAGCGCCTTCAAGCTGCGATTTATCGGTAATTTTATTGATCGCGATATTTTCAGCATGCGGCCGACCCGAAGGGGCAGTAACTCCCGTGGCGATTATTGCTCCATCTTTTACGATAACGCAACCAACAACGGGATTGGGAGCTGTTAATCCTAAATTTTTTTTGGCAAGATTGAGTGCGATGGTAATAAATTTTTCATCCATTTTTTTCTGGCAATTTTGTGCTTAAAAATTGTATAATAATTTTAACAATTTGTGGCTAAATATGTAAATTAAATGACTAATAAAACAACGCGAGGCAGCAAAATAAATTTAAAATTTTGTGCCGCGATTCTTTCTAGCCTATTTATTGTTACACAATGTGCAAGAGATGAAGCTGGATCGGGTCAAAGACGTGCTGCTGCGCCACCAGCGCCACAAGAAATTTATCAACAACAGCAATATCGAGGGCAGTATTCGCCAAATTATGGCTCATATTATGGGCAGCCTAATGCGCGAGTTCGCTCGGGTTCTTCTTATGTCGCGCCTAATTCGCGGGCTTATTCGAATCCTTATGATTTTTCACCACCACACGGCAATAGTCCGAATAAAGATAATGATCAGCTATATGAATTGCCAAACGAATATATGTTGCGCTAAATGAAAAATATTTTACAAAATTTACTGCGAAGTTGTTGGGTGCTTTTGTTGTTTGGATGTTCATCTGGAAGCAATATTCCTGCACCTTCTTATGGTGGCGCGCCGCCAGTTGAATATTCTAGGCCGCCAGTAAAGCCATCTCCCGATTATTATTATAGCCAGCCTGCGCCGCGGGGAGGCCAGCCATATGGTCAGCCGCCGCAAGGTTATCAACAGCCTTATCAACGGCAGGCGCCGCAGACTTACGCCTATCCGCCAGCATCGCGCGCCTATTCTAACCCTTACTCTTTTCAGGCTCCAGCGCAATATCCATATTACGATAGCGACCAATATTATGTACCTCCTTCTTACTATGGCGCGCCAGAAGGCGGCGCTCTTTCACCTAATAATTTATAAAAATATGAAAGTTACTATTTATAGCAAAGATCCTTGTCCTTATTGCGTTAAGGCCAAAATGTTATTATCGCGCAAAAAAGTTGATTTTGTAGAAATTAAAATCACCAGCGAAACTTTGCGCGAAGAGATGATCGCGAAATCTGGCGGCAGAATGACCGTGCCGCAAATTTTTATTGGCGAGCAACATGTTGGTGGCTGCGATGATCTTTATGCCTTGGAAGCCGCGGGAAAGCTCGATGAAATGCTTGCTTGATATTTATTGTGAAGGCTAATTATTTCATATAAATTGAAACGACCCCTTGTTAAAATTGAGGGGAGTCACTACATTGTTTTTACGGAAGTTTTTCTTTCCCAAATATTAATCAAAAATTCGTAACTTATGAATATCAGACCATTGCACGATCGCGTGTTGATTGAACGTGTTGAGGCTCAAGCTAAAACTGCTGGCGGCATTATTATTCCAGATACAGCAAAAGAAAAACCAGCTGAAGGCAATGTTGTTGCTGTTGGAAAAGGTGGTCGCGATGAAGCTGGAAAGCTTGTGGCGCTCGATGTTAAAGTTGGTGACAAAGTTCTATTCGCTAAGTGGGGCGGCACTGAAGTTAAGGTTGAAGGTAAAGAGTTGATCATTCTTAAAGAGTCAGATATTTTGGCGGTTATTGAATAATTCATTCACAAAAATTACAAATTTTTAACAAACAAACATAAATATTTATATGGCTTCAAAAGAAATTTTATTTGGAACTGACGCGCGCACAAAAATTTGCGAAGGCGTTGATATTATTGCAAATGCAGTAAAAGTTACTCTCGGGCCCAAAGGTCGTCATGTTGTGATTGAAAAATCATTCGGCGCCCCGCGCATCACTAAAGACGGCGTTTCTGTGGCCAAAGAAATCGAGCTATCGGATAAATTCCAAAATCTTGGCGCGCAAATGATTAAAGAAGTTGCCTCTAAAACCAACGATATTGCGGGTGACGGCACTACTACCGCAACAGTTCTTGCTCAAGCAATTGTGCGTGAAGGCGTGAAAGGAGTGGCTGCAGGCTTGAATCCAATGGATTTGAAGCGTGGAATTGATTTAGCGGTTGAAGCTATTGTTGCTGAGATCAAAAAAATGAGCAAAAAAGTTACTGGCCGCGAAGAAATTGCACAAGTTGCGACAATTTCTGCTAATGGCGATAGCGAAATCGGCAATAAAATCGCTGATGCAATGCAAAAAGTTGGACCTGATAGTCCAATCACTGTTGAAGAAGCGAAAGGTTTAGAGTTTGAAACTAGCGTGGTTGAAGGCATGAATTTTGACCGCGGATATTTGTCGCCTTACTTCATCACTAACGGTGAAAAAATGGTTGTTGAAATGGAAAATCCTTTCATTTTATTGTTCGAGAAAAAAATCTCAAACTTGCAATCAATGGTCCCGTTGCTTGAGGCTGTAGTGCAATCTGGTCGTCCACTTTTGATTATTGCAGAAGATGTTGAAGGCGAAGCTCTTGCGGCTTTGGTGGTTAACAAGCTTCGTGGCGGCTTGAAAGTTGCGGCTGTAAAGGCTCCCGGTTTTGGCGATCGCAGAAAATCTATCATGGAAGACATTTCTATTTTAACTGGAGGACAGTTGATTTCGGAAGATTTGGGCATGAAGCTTGAAGATGTTACTCCGAAGCAACTTGGCCAAGCGAAAAAAGTTATCATCACTAAAGATGATACGACAATCGTTGATGGCGCTGGTGCGGGCGACGATGTTAAATCTCGCTGCACTTCAATCAAGCAACAAATGGCAGAAACAACTTCTGATTACGATCGCGAAAAATTGCAAGAACGTCTTGCGAAACTTTCTGGCGGAGTGGCTATTCTTAAGGTTGGCGGCGCTACTGAAGTTGCGGTTAAAGAGCGCAAAGACCGCGTTGAAGATGCACTTCACGCAACTCGCGCAGCTATGCAAGAAGGAATTGTTGCGGGCGGTGGATCTGCGCTAATCTTCGCAGGGCACGTTCTTGAAAGCTTGAAGGGCGCGAATGATGATCAAAATACTGGCATCAATATCGTGAAAAAAGTAGTGCGTGCGCCAATCCGTCAAATCGCAGAAAATGCTGGTTTTGATGGCGCGGTTGTAGCAAACGAAGTGGCTTCAAAAAAAGACGCTGCTTATGGTTATGACGCACAAAACAACAAATATGGCGACATGTTTAAGGCGGGGATTGTTGATCCTGCAAAAGTTGTGCGCACTGCATTGCAAGATGCTTCTTCGATTGCGGGCTTGTTGATTACGACTGAGGCTTGCATTGTTGACAAGAAGGAAGAGGGCGCGGGTGGACATAGTCATGGTGGTGGAATGCCTGGTGGCATGGGCGGAATGGGTGGTATGGGCGGATTCTAATTCGTTTGTATCGCGATATTTTATCAAGAAAGGCGGATCATTTTTTGGTCCGCCTTTTTTTGTGGAAAAAGGGCATGATGCGCAGTAACTATTCTAAAAAACCACCAAATTCTTTAGAACTTAATTGATTTTACCTAAATTAGTCTTATGATGGCGCTAAATATGACTCTAAATCGTGCTTTTGGTAACAATCGCTAATATCGGTTTAACTTAAAAGCTAAGAACAAAGCTAACTAAAACTTTTCACCATAAAGTAAAACAACCTCGATGAAAACTTTTTTAATCTTTTGGCGACTGGCTCGCAATTTTTTAGCGCAACTCGCTATATTATCTTTGGTTTTGGAGCAATTAATTTTTGTTTCTGCATCTTCAGCGCGCGCTGCTGATCTTCCGATTACTCCCGATGGCTCTACTAACACACAAATTGATCATGCTGCAAATGGAGTGCCGATTGTAAATATCGTCGCACCCAACGCAGGAGGCCTTAGCCACAATAAATTCAATGACTATAATGTTAATCAAGGCGGGTTGATTTTAAATAATGCGATTGGGAGTCAAAATGGTATTATTCAAACTCAGATTGGCGGGTTGATAAATGATAATGCCAACCTAGCAAACTCTGGCGCGGCTTCGATAATTTTGAACGAAGTTACTTCTAGTAATATTTCCCAAATTAACGGTTATACTGAAATTGCTGGTAAAAAAGCCGATCTTGTTTTGGCGAATCCCAATGGTTTTGTGATGAATGGAGCGGGGTTTGTTAATGTTAGCCGATTTACAGCGGCCGTTGGTTCTTCGAATCAGTTTAATCCGAATCCTGCTGATCTTACTTTTAGGTTGAGCGATAATGCTTATGCCGTAACCCATGGTTTTTTGCCGAAGCTTACAATTATGGGGGCGGGCATTGATTTAGAAAATGTTACCTCGACTGATTTGGTTGCGAATTTGATGAATATTGTGGCGCCAGTTTATGCGGGCAATAATGATGTAAATTTTCGCGCGGGTGATCAAGCTTTTAATTATCTCACGAAGGAAGTTGTTTCTGATAACGCAAACCGCGGAAGCAATTTGCCCGATGAAGTTGCGATTGATGCTTCGGCGCTTGGTAAAATTCAGGCGGGAAGAATTTTTATTATCGCAACTAAGGAAGGGTTTGGGATAAAATATTCGGGCGATCTTTTGGCGTCGCGCGCGGGAATTGTGATTGATAATCAAGGTAACATTACTTACAACAATATCGCTTCTGAGGCTGGGAATATTGAAGTTACTTCGCGTAAAGGATCTATCACGCAAAACGGTATATCTCATGCAAAAGATTCGGCGAGCGATATTAGGCTGAACGCTTTTGGCAATATCATAAATTCTGGCCAGTTTGTAAGCGCTAGAAATATCAATCTTGAAACCAAGGCGGCTTTTAGAAATGAAAGCGCCGCGCTTAATTTAAGCGACGATGATTTTACGATTGATGCGGTTGATTTTGTTAATCTTGGGCAGATTTCAGCGAATCGCGATCTTGAGATTAAGGCGACAACATTAAACAACTCGGCAAAGCTTGTTGCGGGAAGGAATTTAACTTTAACTGCGCCGCAAATTACCAATGAAGATTCGATCTATGCTAATAATAAAATCACTATTACTGCCGCGAATTATCTTACTAACAACAAGGAAATTATTTCGCTTGGTAAAGGCTTGATAACGGCAGAAGATGGAACTGTTTCGGGAAATGCTGATGATGGAATTGTGATCAATGCTAAAACGTTGAATAATAATCGAGATATTAAGGCGAAAAATAATATTGCCATCAATACTAATGATCTTAACAACAACACTGCTGGCAGCGCTATTCTTGCGCTTAAAAATATTAGCCTAAATGCGATTACTATTGATAATTCAAATGCGAATATTCAGGCGGGGAGAAATCTAACTCTGCGCAATCTCACTTTAAATTCACCAGTGTTTGCTAGTAGATTTGGCGTTACTTCGCAAGCAACCAGCATTACCAACGCTGGCGGAGCATTTTATGCAGGAACTTTGCTTGATTTTGATTTGGGAAATGCTGATTACACGATTCTTGGAAAATTAGAAAGCGCAGGAAGCACCAAGATAAAAGCAGTTAACGTTACTAACAAAACTAATCTTAAAGCGAATAGCTCAATTGAAATTATTGCGACAGATAAATTCACCAATGGCGTTTTTTCTGGTGATAATTCGAATAACAAAATAGTTGCTGGAACCGCTCTTACCATAACCGCATCTAATCTTTTAAGTAATTATGGAACAGTTTCTTCGGGAACTGATTTAAGCCTTACTTCAAGATACGGCAATATTAACAACAATGTTAATGCCGAAATTATTGCAGGAAAAAGATATAAAATGGAATTGGAAGATGGCAGAAAGGCTTGGATCAATACTGGCGCTTTATCGCTTTCGGCTAAAAACGGTGCTGTAAATCAAAACTCGCTAAATAGTATTGTGGCGAATGGTGATTATAGCTTGGATGTTGTTGATTTTGTGAATACTGGGCGCGTTGATGTGGCGGGGAATTTAACTCTGAATGTTTCTCGTAATTTGGTGAATGAGGCATATGCCATGATCTTTTCTGGCGGCAATATGAATCTGAATGTTGTTGGCAGTCTTACCAATAATTATGGCGCGGTAATTTATTCTGAAGGTAATTTAACGATTCAAAAATATGCCTCGACAAATCCGCTTCTTAACCCCTTAAGCAACCGCACATTTTCACTTACCAATTATGGCAATATTGAAACTTATCTTGGCAAAAATATTGTCATAAAAGCAGATACTTTTTTAAACAGCAGAACTGTTGATCCTATAATTGGACTTATTGGCACTAGCGATGATTGTGTGTTAACTGGTGGCGGAGGAATTGATTGTGGAGCGACAACAGAAGATAGGGCGGCTTTAAACCACGGCCTTTATAGTTGGAGAAGAACAGGAGGCGATCCTTGGGGAGAGTTTGGCTATACTACCTATTACGAGGCAACGCAAGGATCCGTTAATCCCGCTTCAAAATCCGCAACAATTTCCTCTGGAGGAACTTTAGATATTGATTCTGGAGCATTTACCAACTACATATCAGAAATTTATTCCAAAGGTAACATGACAATCAGCGCCAACAACACTGATAATTTCAACAAATCATTTACCTATGGCAAGACCGTAACCTTAAAAAAAGATTACGACGGAATCGGACCATGGACATCATGGTGCGGCGGCGGTAGTCCATGTCGACGTAGCTCTTATTCTTTCTCAAACTTTTCCACATACCTTTCTTATATTAAATCTGGAGGCTCTTTAAGAACCCGTCGCAAATCTAACTTCCCAAAAAATTTAAACTAAAAAAATCTAACTCAGAACTTTTAGAAATTTTTTACTCGATTTTTTTGGAATTTTTTTGATTTTTTCTGCGCTTTGGTTCGCAGTTTTGGTAATTTTTGGTGTTTA
>CAMCAW010000022.1 GCA_945872855.1 Rickettsia typhi
GTCTGTCTCCACCGCGGTCACCGCCGCGATCGCGATCTCCGCCACCACGACGATCACCGCCGCGATCAGAACCGCGTCTATCTCCACCGCCACGACGATCATCACGATCGCCGCTTTCGCGCTCATCAACCATAGCTGGCTTATTCGCAATACGATCAGAAATATCTTCGCCAGTGTTTTGATCAACACAACGGAAGCTTAATTTCGGACGACCTTTTTTATCGAAGCCAATAACTTTAACTTTAATAACATCGCCTTCATTGATTACATCTTCAACAAAATCAACGCGATATTCAGCAAGTTCGGAAATATGAACGAATCCATCACGATTGCTCGCAATACTTACAAACGCACCAGCATCAATTACTTTTACAACTGGGCCTTCAAAAATATCGCCGATTTCAGGTTCGAAAACGATATCGTTAATCATCGCCACAGCTTTTTTGATATTATCGTTATTGCTTGAGCTAATTTTAACAGTGCCGTCATCGTCGATATCAACAACCGCGCCAGAATTAGCGCAAATTTCTTTGATAACTTTACCGCGAGAACCAATAACTTCACGAATTTTCTTTGGGTTAATGTTCATGATTTCAACGCGTGGAACGTTGCCATTAAGCTCAGCTCTAGGAGCCGCCATAACTTCAACGATTTTATCTAAAATGTGCAAGCGACCCGCATAAGCTTGTTGCAAGGCCTTATCCATGATCTCGGCAGTGATGCCGTTGATTTTGATATCCATTTGCAAAGCAGTGATGCCGTTTTTAGTTCCCGCAACCTTGAAATCCATATCGCCAAGATGATCTTCGTCACCCATGATATCTGAAAGGATAACGTAATCATTTCCTTCTTTAACCAAGCCCATCGCGATTCCAGAAACTGGTTCTTTGATTGGCACGCCAGCATCCATAAGGGCCAATGAAGCGCCGCAAACAGAAGCCATTGAAGACGAACCGTTAGATTCAGTAATTTCAGAAACGATACGAGTAACGTAAGGGAAATTTTCTTGATTATGTGGGAAGATAGGATTGATAGCTCTCCACGCCAATTTTCCATGACCAATTTCACGTCTTCCCGGAGTTCCTAGGCGACCAGTTTCACCAACAGAATATGGAGGGAAATTATAGTGCAACATGAAAGCTTCTTTCACCATGCCATCTAGACCCTCAACCATTTGCTCATCACGAGAAGAGCCAAGAGTTGCAACAACCAAAGCTTGAGTTTCTCCACGAGTGAACAAAGCAGAACCGTGAACTTGTGGCAAAACACCAATTTCGGCAGTGATTTGACGAATTTGATCAGGGCTACGGCCATCAATACGCACTTGGCTTTTGATGATATTTCCGCGAACGATATCTTGCTCTAATTTTTTGAAGATTGAGCCAACTTTAACTTTGCAAATACCACTTTCTTCGTTAACAAATTTTGCAACAGAATCAGCTTTGATTAAATCTAGAGCGCCTGAACGATCTTGCTTTTTTTGCAATTTGTAAGCGTCAGTTAATCTGCCTTCGATGAAAGCAGTCATGTCACGCTTCAATTCAGTATAATCGTGAGCGACAACTTTCATTTTTTCTTTACCAGCTTCAGCTTTAAGTGCTTTGATCATTTCGATCACTGGTCTGAAGCCTTCATGGCCAAAGTTTACTGCAGCCAACATTTCAGCTTCAGTTAATTCTTTTGCTTCAGATTCAACCATTAAAACAGAGCTTTCAGTTCCCGCAACAACTAGATCTAGGCGAGAATTTTTCAATTCTTCATTGCTTGGGTTAAGAACAAATTCGCCATTAATATGACCAACGCGAGCCACGCCAACTGGGCCATCGAATGGCACTTCAGAAATTTCAAGCGCTGCTGAAGCGGCGATTAAACCAAGAATATCAGCGTTGCAAGTTGCATCATATGAAAGAACCGTGCAAACCACGTTGATTTCATTATGGAAATTCGCTGGGAATAATGGACGAATTGGGCGATCGATTAAGCGCGAAGTTAGGGTTGCGTTATCAGTCGGCTTACCTTCTCTTTTGAAGAATCCACCCGGAATTTTACCTGCCGCGTAAGACTTCTCGATGTAGTTAACAGTAAGAGGTAGAAAGTCAGCACCTTCAACTGCTTTGCTTGCCACTGTAACCGCACATAGTATTGTTGTACCGCCGAACTTTGCCATAACTGATCCACTGGCTTGACGCGCAACTTTACCAGTCTCCAAACTTAGAATTTTTCCATTCCAGTTAATTTCTTTTTTGATTACATTAAACATATTTATTATTTTTGATTACTAACATTTTGACAACTTGTGATGGGTAAAGCTTCTGACCTCTGAACTTCTCAAGCAGCATAACACAACGGTGGAAGCCCGCCTGCGCCTAAACGCAAGCGAGCTCGATAAAACTTATTTTCTGATTTCTAATTTTTTGATCAAAGCTTCGTAACGCTCGTTTGATTTAGATTTAAGATAATCTAGCAATCTTCTTCTTTTGCCAACAAGAATCAAAAGACCTCTTCTTGAAGAGTGATCTTTTTTGTGGATCTTTAAATGCCCAGTTAAGTTTTCAATTTGCTGAGTCATAATTGCGGCTTGAACTTCAACTGAGCCAGTATCAGCTTTGCTTGGGGCAAATGATTTAATTACTTCTTGTTTTGATTTATCGGTAAGAGTAGACATCTATTATTTAGTTTGTTTGATATTGATTTGACGCTTTAAACATAAGGCTCGAGAGCCTTGATTTGTCAGAACACCTTAACAGCATCTTGCAGCAAAAGCAGCGAGCCATCTAACAATGTGTGGCCAAATGTAGTCGCATTTTTTAATGTTTCAAGTGATATTTTGTTTTCGTATAAAAATCTGCCGACTTCAAGGCGCGTTAATTTTGAAACATATCCGCAAACTTGCAATTTTTTGGCGATGTCGCGCGAAAGCGAGCGCACGTAGGTTCCTTTTGAGCATTCAATTTCAAGCTCGCAAAATTCTTCATTATTGCCAAGAAGTTTTATGGAAAAAATTTCGATTTCGCGCGACTTCATTTCGAACTCTTTGCCATCTCGAGCTAGATCGTAAGCGCGCTGGCCGTTAATTTTGATGGCAGAAAAACGTGATGGCGTTTGCTGAATTTTGCCTGTGAATTGCGGCAAAATTGCGACGAGTTCTGCCGTTGCAGGCCGTGCGGCGCTAGATTCTTCAACCACTCCTTCTACATCGTCGGTGTCGCGAAATTCGCCCCATTGAATGCGGAAGCGATATTTTTTGCGCGCCGCCATCATCGCTTCAGAGGTCTTGGTGGCTTTGTTTACGGCGATTGGCAGAATTCCGTCGGCGAAGGGATCGAGCGTGCCGCCATGCCCAACTTTTTTGGCTTTGGTGAGTCGCTTCACAATTGCCACAGCCCGCGCAGAGCTTATGCCGACTGGTTTGTCGATGTTGAGCCAATAATTATCTGTGGCAAAATTTATCATTGAATAATGTTTTATATAGCTTGCGAGACTTACTCTGGCAATGGTTTACAAGATCACAACGTTAAAACTAAACGATCTTGATAAAATTCATATTTCTTAAACTGTCGCAAAAAACTCATGCCAAGCAGCGGCATTCCTAGCTCTGCGCTATTAACAGAAGCGCGAATATTGACGAATTTTGCATTGCCAACTTGCACTTCTTCTAAAACCACGCCAGCCCCGTAAGACTTGCCATTAGCAGTTTCGTAGCGTTTGTTAAAAACTAAATTTTGTAGATTTATGCCTATTTTTTCTGCCTGCATTTTATCAATCACAATATCGCTCGCGCCCGTGTCAATCATGAAGCGCATCGGCACGTTATTGATTTTTATATCGATATAAAAATGACCATCGCTAGAAAGATTGATAACAAGCTCTCCTTTTTCATTCACCCTTACTGTTGTAGGGCTGATAGCCTCAAGCATTCGCTCTTTAAAATCAGAAAATTGGTAGCGATAGGCATAAAGTCCAACTCCAATAAAAGCGATTAATGCCCACAGAGCTAGATATTTCAAGGCCTGCGACAGTGCGATTTCGCGACGAAAAATTATTCCGCTAATCAGAAAAACCAATAATAAAACTGAATAGAGAAAGCTTTGCTGGTCAGAGCTGGTAAGGTTTTCAAGCATAAATTTGGCTTAAATAATTCTAATTAAAATTCTCGCTTCCATCAATCATTCGCAAAACTTCAAGCAATTTTTTATTCTCATCATCGGTGCCGATAGTCATTCGTAGGCAGCTTGGCAGATGATATGACCCCATTTCGCGCAAAATAATCGCCTGCGCCAAAAATTTTTCATTGGCTTTTTTGCAAGCCTCAACCGAACCAAAATCGAGTAAAATAAAATTTGCAACCGATGGAAATGCCTTGATTTTATTGAGCTGCGAGATTTCTGCAAAAATTTTCTCTAGCCATTTTTTATTGTGAGTAAGAGATTTGGCAAAAAATTCTTCATCTTGCAAAGCCGCCACTGCCGCCACTTGCGCTGGCCCACCAACATTAAATGGCCCACGCATTTTGTTGAGAATTTCTGCAACATAAGAAGAGCCGTAGCACCAACCAATTCGCAGGCTCGCAAGCCCATAAACTTTGGAGAAAGTGCGAGTTACTACAACATTTTCATGGGCGTTTACTAGTGCAATTGCGCTTGGATAGTCTGCCGCGAGGCCTTGCGCGAATTCTTCATAGGCATGATCTAGAACGATAAGAACATTTTTTGGCACGCCATTAATCAGCCGCTGAACCTCGTCTTTATTGAGGTAAGAGCCTGTTGGATTATTTGGATTAGCAATAAAAATTATTTTTGTTTGCACCGTGATCGCGCGCAAAATTGCCGAAATATCTGCCTTTAATCCAGTTTCTGCAACCATCACCGCCTTAGCACCCGCGCGCTTCGCCGAGATTGGATACATTAAAAACCCGTGCTGACTATAAATTATTTCATCGCCCGCGCCCGCGAAAGCTGAGGTTAGCAGCGCAATAATTTCATCTGACCCAGCGCCGCAAACTATTCTCTCGGCATCGATTTTATGCTGATGCGCCAAGGCTTCGCGCAATAAAGCGCAAGATCCATCGGCATAGCGAAAAATTTCTGCCGCGTGCTGTTGATAGGCCGCAAGGGCCTTAGGGCTTGATCCTAACGCATTTTCATTGGAAGATAATTTTGCCACTTTAACATTTGTGGCGCCAGAAATTTTGGCCTTTCCCGGCTTGTAAACTTCAATTTCTGAGAGATATTTGTGAGCTTTGAGAGATGTTGTCATCTTTGGTTTTGTAAGGACCTAATTAGTAACGCCAATTCAAGAAATTTTTCAAAATTTGCAAACCAACTTCGCCGCTTTTTTCTGGGTGAAATTGAATGCCAACAATATTCTTTTTTGCGATCACCGCATTAAGCTTCGCGCCATACTCTACCTGAGCCAAGACATTGCCTTCATTTTGGCAAAGAAAGTGAAAACTATTCGCAAAATAAACGTGGTCGCCGTTTTTAATTCCCTTCAAAATTGGATGCGAAGCTTGCTCTGGCCTAAGAATCAGCTCATTCCAGCCCATATGCGGGATTTTTAATTTATCGCCCTCTTCGCCACTTAGAGCAGAATTTCCTTCAATTTTAACCACTTTGCCATCAATAAAGCCAAGGCCCGCCATCTCTCCGCCCTCATAGCCTTTTGAGGCCAAAACTTGCATGCCCACACAAATTCCGAGCAGCGGCTTTTTCTCGAGCATCACTTGCTTGTGAAGTGCTTCACTCATGCCTTCGATAGCCTTCAGGCCCTGCATGCAATCTACAAAAGCGCTCACGCCAGGCAACACCAAATGCGTCGCAGTTTTCAAAATTTCGGGGCGATCAGAAACAATCACCTCATGCCCTAGATTCAGCGACAGCAGTGCGTTGGAGACCGATTGCAAATTGCCCGATCCATAATCGATTATTACGGTTTTCATAAATTATACGGAAAAATAAGGCACGTTTTTTTGTTGCTGCAAATGTTTGCGATAACCCTTGGGATCAATAATCGCATCGCTAAATTCATCAATGCTAAGCTCGGGATAATCTACATAAAGTGACTGCACCGCTTTAATTCTAGCCTCAGCTTTATTGGCCGCCAAAACAAAGCCGCTAATTTGATAGCCGCGCCTAAGCAAATACTCGCTAAACCAATGATTGGCGTTATAGGCAATTATAATGAGAAAGGAAAATTCTAGAAACATCAGATCTAGCTTAGAAAGCGCGCCCGCTTCGCCCAAGGATTGCAGCACATAATTAATGGCAAAAATAACCGCCGCATTCAGCCACATTTTGTGGAATAAAAACCACAATCCGCTAAATAAAAAAGCCATAAAAGAAAAGCCTTCCTCAAGCAAAACCACGTCTTCGATTTTATTGTTTTGATCTTTTTTAATGAGGGCGTTGTAGAGTCTCATGGGATAAATGTTTTATGAAATAGCTTGAACGCCCATAAATTGTAGAAAATAATCTACAGAAAGTAATCGCGAAACGATAAATTGTAAAAGTGCGATCGCTTGAAATCAAACGCTTAGCGACATTCGCGAACGAAAAAACCTCGTCCGCGAATGCCACCAAAACCTAAGAAGCTAAAGCTTTTTTCGCTTTAGCTACGATTTCTTGAAACACTGCCGGCTCTTTAATTGCAAGGTCAGACAAGACTTTACGGTCTAGGTCGATCTTGGCTAATTTAAGGCCATTGATGAATGTAGAATAAATCATTCCTTGCTCGCGAACAGCAGCGTTGATACGCTGAATCCAAAGGGCGCGGAAGTCACGCTTGCGAACTTTTCTATCACGATATGAATATTGTAACGCTTTCTCAACTTTTTCAATTGCGATGCGGAAACAATTTTTAGCGCGGCCACGATAGCCTTTCGCCATTTTTAGAATTTTTTTGTGTCTCGCTCTTTTGGTGACACCTCTTTTTACACGACTCATAATTCTCCTTTATATTAATTTAAACCGTATGGAAGCTTAGTCTTCTTAACGCTGGCTGTAAAGCCTTCAGACAACACAGCAGAGCCGCGTAAATTTCTGATACGTTTTTGACTTTTTCTGCCAAGATTATGGCGCTTCCCTGCTTGTTTATAGAGAATCTTCCCCGTGCCGGTAACCTTGAATCGCTTCTTGGCACCGCTATTCGTTTTCATTTTTGGCATATCGTTTTATAGTTGAAATTAATATTAGCGAACCTAAAGGTAGAAAGCCATTTGACCTAGAGATTCAAGGACCAAACCGCAGCCCTGAATTTGAAATTTCTCTCAAATTTTTATCTTTTACTCAGTGGGATCGGTGGGGATCGAACCCACGACCAAGACGTTATGAGCATCCTGCTCTAACCGCTGAGCTACAATCCCTACTAAGTAAAAGGGGAAGCATTGTAAATTTCGGGGTTTATTTTGCAAGAGGATTGATGGAGGGGTTTCTGCTTAAGATCTTGCACTCTCTGATTTAGTTTTAGTTCTGGATCTTGTTCTCAAAAAAGGCCCTTCCCGAAATACTTCGCCCCTCAGATAGCGGCGCGCCGAACTCGGTTCGAAGCATATCAGGAAGGGCCCTTTCCTTTCTTGGAGATCTTTAAGCCTTGCCCTTAGAAACGCCAACCAGCGCTGGGCGCAGCAAGCGATCGCCGATGATGTAACCCGCTTGCATCACCTGCACCACCGTGCCTTCCTCTTTGTCGCTTTCGATGTGGGCGATTGCTTCGTGAAAATTGTGATCAAATTTTTCGTTTAGCGGGAAAATTCGGCGCACCTGATTTTTTTCTAGGATCTTCATTAATTCTTTGCGCGTCATATCGACTGCATCGGCGAAATGCTTGATTTCGTGACTTTCTTCGATTTTGTCTTTTGGCGCATTATCGCAAACCAGAAAGAAAGTTTCGATTGGCAAAACCAATTCAGAAACGAAGTTTGAAATTGCATATTTGCCAGTTTTTTCTAGCTCATCGCGTGAACGGCGGCGAGTGTTTTCAAGTTCTGCCATACCGCGCAAAATTTGATCATTAGCCTTGGCCAGCTTTTCTTCTAGCTCAATAATTTTCTGCTGCAAAGTCGCTTCTGGCGCGGCCTCTTGAGGATTTTGCTGCTCATTATTGTTATTGTTTTTTTCTTCTGACATTTTCAAGAATTTTTAGTTAAATAATTTGTAAATATAATTTCTGCGCAAGAAGTTACAAGAGTTGCTTTATTTCTTTTTATACCTATCATTTTCCAACATCACTATTTAAAAATTATTATCTTCCTAAAAATGTCAGAAAGAATTTTCGAACAGGCCAATTACTTGGTTCCAATGGTTATTGAACAAACTGCCCGCGGAGAAAGATCTTTCGATATTTACTCGCGCCTTTTAAAAGAAAGAATTATTTTTCTTTCTGGTCCAGTCAATGATCACGTGTCTTCGCTGATTGTTGCGCAGTTGCTTTTTTTAGAATCTGAAGATCCGAAAAAGGATATATTTTTCTACATAAACTCACCGGGGGGCATTGTTACGTCTGGTTTGGCGATGTATGACACTATGCAATATATTAAACCCGATGTTGCAACTTTATGTGTTGGGCAAGCGGCTTCTATGGGCTCGCTGCTTCTAACTGCGGGCGCTGCTGGCAAAAGATTCTGCCTGCCAAATTCACGCATCATGATTCACCAACCTTCGGGCGGATATCAAGGGCAAGCTACAGACATCGAGATTCACGCTCAAGAAACTTTGGCTTTGAAGCGCCGTTTGAACGAGATTTATGCTAAACATACTGGGCAAAAATTATCAGTAATTGAGAAATCGATGGAGCGCGATAATTTTATGTCGCCAGAAAAAGCGAAAGAATTTGGTATCATCGACGAGGTGATTGAAAAAAGACCCGAAAAACACGATAAAAAAGATTAATAAATAATGAAAAAAGACAATAGCACCCACGATTTGAGTTGTTCATTTTGTGGCAAAAATCAAGGCGAAGTAAAAAAACTTATCGCTGGGCCAACAGTGTTTATTTGCAATGAATGTATTGGTCTTTGCACCGATATTTTGCGCGAAGATAACAAAAAATCGCCACTAGCGCGCGAAGATGGCTCGAAGCCTACTCCCAAGGATATCATCAAAATTCTCGATGATTTTGTTGTGGGGCAAGAATATGCCAAGAAGGTTTTGGCTGTAGCGGTTTATAACCATTATAAGCGCATCGATTCTATTAACACACTCGCTTCTGACGGCATCGAGCTCAACAAATCCAACATCTTGATGATTGGGCCCACTGGCTGCGGCAAAACTTTGCTGGCACAAACTTTGGCGCGCATTCTCGATGTTCCGTTCACTATGGCTGACGCCACGTCTTTAACCGAGGCTGGCTATGTTGGCGATGACGTTGAAAATATCATCGCACGTCTTTTGCAATCGGCGAATTTCGATATTGAAAAAACGCAGCGCGGCATTGTTTACATTGATGAAATCGATAAAATTGCGCGCAAATCTGAAGATGGCGCGAGAACTCGCGATATTTCTGGCGAAGGCGTGCAACAAGGCTTGCTAAAAATTATTGAAGGTACTGTGGCTTCCGTGCCTACGCAGCCGGGGCGCAAAACCTCTCAACAAGAATATGTTCAGGTTGATACACGCAATATTTTATTCATTTGCGCTGGTGCATTTTCTGGTTTAGAAAAAATTATTATTTCACGTGGAAAAGGCTCTGCTATTGGGTTTGGCGCCGATATTCGTGCCACCGATGATAGCGAAAGAAAAGATCTTTTTAACACTGTTGAGCCTGAAGATTTAATCAAATTTGGGTTAATTCCAGAATTAGTAGGAAGGCTGCCGATTGTTGCCCCGCTTGAAGGATTGACCGAATCAGATTTAGTGCAAATTCTTACTGAGCCAAAAAATTCGATCGCTAAACAATATCAAAAATTATTCAACTTAGATAAGGTTGAGTTAACTTTTGAAGATGATGCGATTTTAGAAATTGCGAAGAGAGCGATCTCGCGCAAGACTGGTGCGCGTGGTTTGCGAGCTATTGCCGAAAATATTCTTCTTGAAACAATGTTTGAAACTCCTTCGAAGAAAAATATTAAATCGGTTAATGTTACTAAAAAAACAGTTACTGAAGGTGTAAAACCAGAGATTATCTATCTTTCTAAGGAAGAGGAGAAGAAGCGTGAGGATAATTCTATTGGGTTGATTAAGCAGGAAGTTAAGGCTTAATTATTGAGGGCGGTTGGGGCTAGAGGAAGAAGCTCTGCCCCTCAGACACTGGCGCGCCGAACTCGGTTCAGAACTTCTTCCTCTAGCCCCAACCTACATTACTCATCTCTCTTTAGCACTTTTATTTCTAGTGCGTGTAATCCTTTTTTAAACTCATCTTCTAGAATTTTATTTACCTTTTGATGCGCTTTTATGCGGGGTAAATTTTTTAATTCTTCAGCTTCAATTATTACTGCGAAGTGCGTTTCCATTGTGCCGTTATCACCTAAATGACCTTTATGGAGATAGGAATTATTTTTTACTTCTAAAAATTTTATTTGAAGTTCTTCTGTTAGTTTTTTATGAATTCTTTCTTCCATTTTTATCTGTTAGTAAATTGTTAATAACTTTTATTTTATAAACATTTTTTAATTTTTAGCAAAAACTATCAAATTTATTAACATCTATTTTGTATCTTTATTAACATGTTGATAAGATTTTTATGTAGAATTGATCTGTTAATAACTTTTTATAAAGCCAATAAAATCAAGGTTTCTTAAAAAAATATCTGTTAATTATTTTGTTAATAAATAATAATAAAATAACTCACAGCACTATAAATATAATCAAATAAATGAATAAAATATTTAATATAATTAATAAAAAAGAAGTCTCGTCCCCACCAATTTGGATAATGAGACAAGCAGGAAGATATTTGCCAGAATATCGCAAGATTCGTGCAAATGTGAGTGGGTTTTTAGATTTATGCTATAATTCTAAATTAGCCTCAGAGGTTACACTTCAGCCGATTAAACGCTTTGATTTTGACGCAGCGATAATTTTTTCTGATATTTTAGTAATTCCTGATGCGCTTGGTTTGCAGGTTGATTTTGTGAAAAATGAAGGGCCTGTTTTACAAAAAATTTCTGATGAAAAAGATTTAGAGAAATTAGATGTTAGTAAAATTATTTCACACTTGCAGCCAGTGTTTGAAACACTTCGCCTTACAAAAAAAGAATTATCAGTGGATAAAACTTTAATCGGATTTTCTGGTTCTCCTTGGACGATGGCTTGCTATATGATTGAAGGAGGTTCGTCAAAAAATTTCGATTTAGCGCGAAAAACTGCGATAAAAAATCCAGAATTTTTTACTAAGTTAATTGATATTTTAACCGAGTCAGTGGTTATTTATTTGCGCGAGCAAATTAAGGCTGGAGCCGATGTGGTGAAGTTGTTCGATTCTTGGGCTGGGCTTTTGCCAGAAAGTGAATTTCAGAAATGGGTGATTGAACCGACGAAAAAAATTGTTGCGCAAATTAGGGCGGAATTTCCGCAAACGCCAATCATTTGCTTTCCACGTGGTTCTGGAGTTTTATATAAAAATTTTGTACGCGAAGTGAAGCCAGATGTAATTGCTGTTGATCAAAATCTGCCAAAATTATGGATTAAAGAAAACCTTCAAAAAGACTTGGGAGTAGTTGTGCAAGGTAATCTAGATAATCAACTTTTAGCCTTTGGTTCTAAGGTTGAAATTGAAAAAGAAGTGCGTGAAATTCTTAAAATTTTTGGCGAATATCCGTTTATTTTTAATTTAGGACACGGAATTCTTCCAGAAACTCCAATTGAAAATGTTGAGTTAGTGGTGAAGATTGTGCGCGGTAAGTTATAAAATTTTTTAAATAACAAAATTATGACATTAAAATTAACTACAAAAAAACCAGAATTTCCAACAGAAATAGATTTTGCAATATATATAGATTTTCAAAGAGATGTAGGAAAGCCCCAAAGAATATTTCAAACAGCTGATGCGCTTATAAGAGCAATGCAAAAAATAGATAAAACATTATGTAAAACGATAGATTCTAAAATCGAACCATTGATGGTTTTAGAGGAAATAGAATCAGGGTCGCTAAAAATATGGTTAAAAAATATTCTTGAATCCGTAGAAGATGAGGCACTGAAAAAGCTTGATTGGAGACCTTTGATGGGTAAATATTTGGTGAAAGCAAAATATGTAATAATAGATTTTGTTAATAAAGGACAGAGTGAAGACAAAGAAAGTCTTTTAAAATTATCAAAAGAAATAAAGGAAATAGCTCAAGAAACAGATATTAGACATTTGCCAGATTACAAGGCTCCAAATATAGCAGAATTGGCAGATGCAATTAAAGAGATTTCGGAAGCAAAAAATTTTCTCGATAAGGGAGATAAAATGCAATATATTGGTGATGATAAAAGTATAAACTTTGATCTAAATATTGAATGGACTCCTGAAAAATTTGAAGATTTTTTAACAAAAGAAACAGTTGAATTTCCAGAAGCTCCAATGATTTTAGCGATAAAAAAACCAGATTATCTGGGATCTTCCGCTTGGGAATTAAGGCATGGAAGAAAAAGAATTGATGCAAGAATTGAAGATGAGGAATGGTTAAAAGAATTTCAGGAAAGAAGAAAAGATGTGAGGCCAGGTGACTCTTTAAGGTGTAAAGTGAAGCAAAAATTTCATTATGGTTTTGATAATGAATTAATTGCTGAAAAATATACAATAACGAAAGTAGATGAGGTTCTAGAAAATAAATATAAGCAAACAGACTTGTTTGATGACGAAAAATAATGAATAAAAAATTAATTAATAATTAATATGTCAAAATTCAACCTTCCCTACAACCAAGCGGTTTCGAAAGATAAAAAAACCCTCTACAAAAATGCAAGAATAATCGATGCCGCATCAGGATATGACGAGCTTGGCGAGTTGTTAACAATTGGGGATAAAATCGCAGATTTCGGAAAAAATCTCGGCGCGCAAGATAATGCAGAAATTATTGATTGTGGCGGACACGTTCTCACAGCTGGGTTGATCGATATTCAAGTTCATTTTCGCGATCCAGGCCAAACTCACAAAGAAGATTTAGCGAGTGGTTCAAAATCTGCGGTTGTAGGTGGAATTACTACTGTTGTGTGTCAGCCTAATACCGCGCCAACATTAGATTCAACCCTTACATTCGATTATTTGCGCCTTAAAGCAAAAGAGGTTGCGTATTGCAATATCAAGGCTTATGGCTGTATTACCAAAGCCATGAAAGGCGAAGAATTAACTGATATGAATGCCTTGCGCGATGCTGGGGCTGTAGGCTTCACCGATGATGGTTTGCCAGTGATGAATGCCAATGTAATGCGCCGCGCTTTCGAATATTCAAAAAATCTCAATGTTGTAATTGCGCAACATGCAGAAGATCTAAATCTCTCAAATAAAGGCTGCATTAACGAAGGTAGAGTCTCATTAGAATTAGGCGTGCGGGGTATTCCAAATATTTCTGAAAGCGTGATTGTAGAGCGCGATTTGGCGATTTTAGAGGCAATTGGTGGGCGTTATCACCTACTTCATTGTTCTACAAAAGAAGCTTTGGACGCGATTAAGCGCGCGAAAGAAAAAGGATTGCAAGCTACAGCCGAAGTGTCTCCGCACCATTTTATGCTGAACGATACGCAAGTTTTAAAAAGCGGAACTAATGCGAAAATGAATCCGCCTTTGCGTAGTGAAGAAGATCGTAAAGCCTTGATAGAAGGGCTTCGCAGTGGGTTGATCGACGCAATCGCAACCGATCACGCACCTCATGATTTAGCCTCAAAAAATAAGCCGCTTGAAGAAGCAACATTTGGTATTGTTGGCGTTGAAACCATGCTACCATTGAGCCTAACGCTTTATCACGATGGAATTTTAAGCCTGAAAGATTTGCTGGCAAAGATGACTTGCAACGCGGCGAAAATTATAAATTTTGACGGCGGTGTGCTGGCAAAGGGCGCCCGTGCTGATTTGGTGGTGATCGATTTAAATCATGAATGGGTGATTAAGTGCGAAAAAATGCATAGCAAATCGAAGAATTCTCCGTTTGAAGGCTTTAAGGTGAAGGGCCGCGCGATTAGAACTGTCGTGGCTGGAAAGACAGTGTTTGAGTTGTAAAATTTGTAAGAAATAAAACTTATAAATGAATAGAAAAATCCCCAAAATTTTAATTATCGCCGGCTCTGACCCTTGTGGCGGCGCGGGTTTGCAGGCAGATATAAAAACAGCAACGGCGCATAAAGTTTATGCTGGTGCGGTTGTTACTTGCTTGACGGCCCAGAATACGCGCGGGGTTGCGGCGGTTTTTAATCCACCAATTGAGTTTTTGCAGGCGCAGTTAGAAGCGGTTTTAGACGACATAAAATTCGATGCGATCAAAATTGGCATGCTCTCAAATGCTGATATTATTGAGGTGGTGGCTGATGTGCTTGCGCGCAAGGCAAAAAAAATCCCGTTAATTTTAGATACAGTTATGGTCTCGACCAGTGGCCATTTATTGTTGCAAAAAAACGCTGTAAGTGCTTTAAAATCAAGGCTTCTAACGGGTGCATTTTTGGTTACGCCAAATATTGATGAGGCGGAAGTTTTGGCGCAAATGCCGATAAAAAACTTGGAAGACATGAAGTGTGCGGCCTTGAAAATCAAGGCTTTTGGGGCGCAGAATGTTTTGATAAAAGGTGGGCATTTGCCAGCTAAAAATGGGGCGATACAAAATCTTTTGCTTGATAATTTGGGTGATTTTTTTGTGATTTCGAATAAAAAAGTTGCGGTTAAAAATATCCATGGAACTGGCTGTACATTGGCCTCGGCGATTGCTTGCAATGTTGCTAAAAAAATGAATTTGCTTGAAAGTGTAAAAAAAGCTAATGGCTATGTTTATAAAGCGGTATTGGCAAATTTAAAGATCGGTGGTGGGAGTAATATTTTGAGGCATTTCTAGGTTTTCTGATAAACTTCGAGTTTGTTGACGTCAACAAAATAGTCGCGACTGGTGTGGATACTAAGCCGGTGGAGGATATTAGGCTCACGAGATACGCCTGTTGCTTGATCACATGGGTAGCGAAGAGCTTGGTGCGAATATTTTTAGAATCACGCAAACGGCGGCGAAGATTGAGCGCGAAGGCGTTAAGAGCAAGCAATCGGCTAATAATACACATTTTGAAGTTGGTAAAAAAGTTAGGCGAGCAATAAAAGAAATAGGTGGTACAATGCCAGAGAATTTGCCTAGCGCTGAAAATATTAAACAGATTGCTAGAAAGCAAAAAGCGTTTTTAAGGAAACAAAAATCTCTAAAATAATTTTGTATTTATGGATCAAAAAATAATTCCAGTAATTCTATCGGGTGGCTCGGGAACTCGCTTGTGGCCCCTTTCGCGAACTTTAAACCCTAAGCAATTTTTGAGTTTTTTTGGCAAGAATTCTTTATTTCAAGATACGGCTTTGCGCGTTAATGACGGCGCTGCATTCACTAATCCGATGGTGATTTGCAATAATGAGCATCGCTTTATTGCGGCGGAAAACCTTGCGGCACTTGGCTTGAAGGCAGAGTCGATTATTCTTGAACCGATTGGACGCAACACGGCTCCGGCCATTGCTGTTGCGGCTTTAGAGGTTATGAAAAACTTTGGCGTCGAAAATGATTTAATGTTGGTGATGCCTTCGGACCATATAATTAAAGACGAGGCGGGCTTTGTTGCTGTTATAAAAAAAGCCGCCGCAATTGCCAAGCAAAATTATTTAATCACTTTCGGAATCGTGCCAAGCCGCGCAGAGACTGGTTATGGATATATTAAGCAAGGCGCAGAAATCAAAAACTCTGTAGGATTTTTAGTAGAAAAATTTGTTGAAAAGCCAAATAAAGAAACGGCGGCGAGCTTTGTAAATCAAGGTGGCTATGTGTGGAATAGCGGAATTTTTATGATGCGCGCTTCGGTTTATTTAGAGGAGTTGAAAAAATTACAACCAGAAATTTATGATGCCTGTGAAGCCTCGTATTTAGAGGCCGCAAAGGATCTCGATTTTATTCGCTTAGACGAAAAATCATTCGAGAAATCGCCAAATATTTCGACAGATTATGCGGTGATGGAAAAATTAGCAACCATCGGCAAGATAGCAGTGGTGCCGCTTGACGTTGGCTGGGACGATGTAGGAAATTGGGATGCAATCGCACAAAATTCTGCGCAAGATGAAAATAAAAATAGCTTTGTTGGCGATGTGGTTTCGCTAAATAGTAAAAATTGCTATGTTAATTCGCAAAGCGGGATCGTTGCAGCTCTAGGGTTGGAAGACATTATTGTTGTAAATTTAAAAGATGTGGTTTTGGTGGCGCATAAAAATCAAGCGCAAGATGTGAAGAAAATTTTTGAGATTTTGAAGGAGCGCAATCGTTCAGAATGCAACTCGCACACCAAGGTTTTGCGGCCGTGGGGAAGCTTTGAAACGCTTGATGAGGCGTCGGGCTTTAAGGTTAAGCGCATTGTGGTGAAGCAGGGCGCGTCACTTTCGTTGCAAATGCATCATCATCGGGCGGAGCATTGGATTGTGGTTAGAGGCAATGCTGTCGTGACTTGCGAGGATCGAGAGTTTGTGTTGCGGCAAGGTGAATCTACTTTTATTCCGCTGGGAAAAAAGCATCGGTTGGAGAATAAAGGGGCGGAATTGCTTGAGATTATTGAGGTGCAGACGGGTGGGTATTTGGGTGAAGACGATATTGTGCGGTTTAGTGATATTTATGGTCGGTAGTTTTGGGCTAGTCTTAAAAGAGAAAGAATTTATAGGAGATAGCCTGTATCAAAACTAGGTCACGTTATGTCCCTTTGGGACACGCTGACCTATTTTGACACAGGCTATCTCCTATAAATTCTTTCTCTTTTAAGACATTTAGTAATCGGTTTTTTTAATAGCGGTTGATGTTTTCTATTTTTCTTCAGCAAAATTTGGTGCAAGCAGGTAAAAATCTGGGGAGGTTTTTGCAGAATATTTTGTTCTTTGTAATTTCTTGCGTGATATTTTTTATTTTGGCGCAGAATCAGGCAGGAGAAGCTTCTTCGCAGCAATTTTTGATGGGGAATGTGATTTGGTTTGCGTTACTTTTTTCGATAATTTTTGCTAATGGAGATTTTCTTGCCGAGGATTATCGCGATGGCACGGTTGAACAGATGATAATTCTTTGCCCCAATCTCGAAATATTTGTGTTGAGTAAAATTATTTCGGCGTGGCTAATTTTTTGCCTGCCAATTTTGTGTGTCATTCCTCTAATAATGGTGGCGATGGGCGCAGATTATGGCTTCATCACGCATTTCGTAATATTAATTTCGTTGGCAAGCTTCGCGATAAATTTTGTCTGCGCTTTTTGTGGCAGTCTAAATATTGCAGGAAATCAGGCGCCGTTATTGGCAATTCTAGCTTTGCCGCTAATTATTCCAATTTTGCTAATCGCCTGCGGAGGCTCTATTGGCGCAGGCGTGGACAGCGCAGATAATTTCTACTTCTCCCTAAAATTATTGGGCGGAATTTGTATTTTCATAAGCAGCGCCCTACTAATCGCCACAACAAAAATCGTGAAGATCGTAAGCGAATAAATCTCAATCTTGTGGGCGTCCCGATATCCTCTGTCCCTCAGGCAGTGAGGCCACGCGCGAATTTACTAAAAAGCTAAAGAAAGAAAAGGCCTTTCCCGATATGCTTCGAACCGAGTTCGGCGCGCCGGTGTCTGAGGGGCGAAGTATGTCGGGAAAGGCCTTTTCGAGGACAAGATTTAGAGTGCGCGCACTCCAAAAGACGAGATCTAGAGAGTGCGCGAAAAGGCGCTAAGACTTAATCGCCTCAACCTTGGCAGCCTGTACAAACTCAATCACCACCTGCCCAATCCCCACTGGCTCACCTTCCGCAAATTTAATCTTCCCAATCACAACATCGTGATCAGTGCGAATAATATTCTCCATCTTCATCGCCTCAATAATAACAAGCTCTTGACCCGCCTTCACCTCATCGCCCTCTTCAACCTTAAAGCGAATAATTTTGCCCGTAATTGGCGAAGTAAGATTCTTCGGCTTCGCATTTTTCTCAATTTTAGGCATGAATTTTGTAAGCTCTGCAGTGCGCGGAGAGTAGACGTTAACGAAAGTATCTGACCCAGAATATTGCAATAAATATCCGCCAGTATTGTTATTCTCGCGAATTTTTACGCCGATATTTTTGCCGTTAACTTTGCCGCGAAAGAGCTTCTCGCCTTGGTTCCACGATGATTCAAGTTCAATTTCTTTGCGGTCGCAAAGTAGGCGCAGGCGCTCTGGCGTGCGTTCAAGCACATCAACCAAGAACGAGGCCTCGTCGATAATAACCACCCAACGATCGGAGATTTGTTTTTCGGCGTTGCAAAGCTGTCCAGTCATGCGGCCATTGCGTTCATAGTTTTTGAGGAAAATGCGTAGAGCGCTCGCGATCAATACTTGCGTGGCCGCAGAGTCTAATTCATTTCCCGCAAAGCCCTTCGGAAATTCTTGTTTGATGAAGGCGGTAGAAATATCGCCGCTGGTGAAGCGCTCGTTGCGCATGATGGTTTCGAGGAAGCTGATATTGTGCGAGACGCCGCCAATGGCAAAGCTTCCTAGTGCGTGACGCATGTGATCGATTGCTTCTGCGCGATTTTTGCCATAGGTGCAAAGCTTGGCGATCATGGCATCGTAGAACATGCTGACCTCGCCGCCTTCGTAAACACCTGAATCGACGCGAACATTGCCGCTTTCTTCGGGCTCAATATAAAGATTGATGCGCCCTGATGAAGGCAGAAAGCCACGCGAAGGGTCTTCGGCATAGATGCGAGATTCCATCGCCCAGCCTTTCAGCCTAATATCTTTTTGCTTGAATGGTAGGTTTTCGCCTAGAGCGATGCGGATCATCAGCTCTACAAGATCAAGGCTGGTGATGAGTTCGGTAACAGGATGCTCTACTTGCAAGCGCGTATTCATCTCAAGGAAGTAAAAATTTTTGTCTTTATCCATGATATATTCGATGGTGCCAGCCGAGAAATAGCCTACTTTCTTCGCCAAAGACACCGATTGATCATACATTTTTTGGCGCGTTTTTTCATCAACAAAAGAGCTTGGCGCTTCTTCGATTACTTTTTGGTTATTGCGCTGGATCGAGCATTCGCGCTCTCCTAGACAAACAATATTGCCGAATTTATCGCCGATAATTTGAATTTCGATGTGACGAGGATTCTCGATGAATTTCTCGATAAAAATGCGATCATCTGAAAAGCTGTTGCGCGCTTCATTCGAGGCCGACAAAAATGCTTCGGCCACATCTTCGCTATTATGCACAATGCGCATGCCCTTTCCACCACCGCCAGCAGAGGCTTTAACCATGACAGGAAAGCCAATTTTTTCGGCGATTTTTGTTGCCTCTTGAGCATCTTTTATAATTCCCATATGGCCGGGAACGGCGCTAACATTGGCTTCGAGTGCAATTTTCTTCGATTCAATTTTATCGCCCATCGCTTCAATTGAATGCACAGAAGGGCCAACGAAGGTAACACCCGCCTTCTCTAGCGCTTGCGCGAATAAACGATTTTCTGATAAAAATCCGTAACCGGGATGCACCATGGTCGCGCCGGTTTTTTTCACCGCCGCAAGAATTTTATCAACATTAAGATAGCTTTGCGAAGACGGCGAGTGACCAATATTTACGGCCTCGTCAGCCATTTGCACAAAAAGTGAATTGGTGTCGGCATCGGAGTAAACCGCAACAGTTTTAATGCCGAGTTTGCGGCAAGTTTTGATAATTCGACAAGCGATTTCGCCGCGATTGGCAATTAACAATTTGTGAGCTGAAAACTTGTTTGACATATTTGGCAAAATGGATTGAAACAGAAAGACGCCGATCTTAGTTGCAAGAGAGCAAAAATCAAACAGATTTAAGGGCGGCCGATATTCCGCGAAATAGCTGGCTATCTTATTTAAGGAATTTTTTTGGCGATTTTTATGCTGTTTAGGCGCGCTCGTTTATCAGCTGAGCGCTTGACAGGTGTGCGCTTGAGGTTATTGTCCATTATAGAATATTTAAAAATATTGAAATTTGTTCGATGCGATAAATTGTTACAAATTGTTAATTTTAAAATGCAAAAAATAAAAATTTACGGAGAGTTAATCAGAATTGGCAAGCCCGTAGGAATCTTTCTATTGTTGCTTCCATGCCTGTTCGGAATTTTTTTAGCAAGCAAAAATGCTGATAATTTTTCTAGCATTTTATTGATAAAATTTATTCTGCTATTTTCCTGCGGAAGCTTGATAATGCGCTCTGCAGGCTGCGTAATCAACGATATATTCGATCGTAAATTCGATGCAAAAGTAGCGCGCACCAAGCTTCGACCTTTGGCAAGCGGTGCGTTAAAATTGCGCGAAGCATTGGTTTTGTTGGCTTTATTACTATTGGCGGGTCTGTTTATTTTGTTGCAGTTTAATTTTTATGTCATAGTTTCTGGCTTTGTGGCTGTAGGGCTGCTGGCGTTTTATCCTTTGATGAAAAGATTAACTTTTTATCCACAAATTTTCCTCGGTTTTGCATTTAATTATGGAATTTTAATGGCCGATTTGGCGATTAACGAAAAGGTCTTCGTCTCAACAATGACGCTATTTGCAGCCTGTGTGATTTGGACTTTAATTTACGACACAATCTACGCTTTTCAAGATATTGAAGATGATATAAAAATTGGCGTAAAATCAAGTGCGATAAAATTCTCAGCGCGCCCGCAAGCCACTCTAGGATTGCTTGTGGTAGTAATGTTCGCTCTAATTTTTTATGTAGGGGTTTTGCAAAATTTTGGCGAAAGATTTTATTTTTTTGCTGCGCTAGCATTTTTTTACGAATTATTTTTAGTGCTGCGTTGCGATTATTCTTCGCCAGCCCTTTGTTTAAAGGCCTTCAAAGCAAATGTTGTAGTGGGAATTTTAATTTTATCGGGAATTATTTTTGGATAAATTCATGTCGATTTAGCATCGGCGGACCCTAAATATTTTTTAATAATGAAAATTGGTTTGCTTGGCGGAAGCTTTAATCCCGCGCATCAAGGACATATTTATATCAGCAATTTGGCCGTGCAAAAACTTGGCTTAAATCAAGTTTGGTGGATTCCAACTGCGCAAAATCCTTTAAAAGAAAAAACCATCACGCCTTTTGCAGCAAGGTTTGCCAGCTGTTTAGAAATCACTAAAAATCATCCAAAAATTCGCATAAAAAATTTTGAAAAAGATAGTTTTTTCACTTATGATTTGGTGAGAAGAATTAAAAAACTTTATCCGCAAGCGCAATTTTACTGGATCGCGGGCGCTGATATTTTGCCGCAATTTCATCGATGGAAAAATTATAAAAAATTATTAAAAATCATAAAATTTGTGATTTTTTCTCGTAATTGCAAAGATAAACCACGATTTATTCCTACAGAATTTTTGATATTTAAGACAAAAAATTATGACATTTCTTCAAGCGAAATCCGCAATAATAGTCGATAGCCATTGCCATCTTGATCTGCTCGAAAAGCAAGGTCATAACATCGATGAACTCATGCAAAACGCCGATGCGGCGCAGGTGAAGATTTTGCAAACTATCTGCACGCGCGTTAGTGAAATTGATAAAATTTTGCAATATACTCTGCGCTATAAAAATGTTTTTGCGTCGCTTGGAGTTCATCCGAATAATGTTGATGAAGAGCCTAAAATCAACGCTTTGCAGCTTTTAAAAATTTGCGCCGAAAATAAAAAGATAATTGGAATTGGCGAGACTGGGCTCGATTATTATTATAAAGATGTCCCGCCAGAAAATCAAAAAGTGAGTTTTGTTGAGCATATCCGAACCTCGCAAGAGAGCGGTTTGCCGCTAATTATTCACTCGCGCGATGCCGATAATGATATGATGGAAATTCTTGCCAGTGAGCAGAAAAATAAAAAATTTCCTGCGTTGTTGCATTGCTTCTCAAGCTCGGAAAGCTTGGCGCGCAAGGCTTTAGACCTTGGCGTATTTATTTCAATTTCAGGAATCGTTACATTTAAAAATGCGCTAGATTTGCAGCAAATTGTAAAATTTTTGCCGCTAGAATCTTTGTTGGTAGAGACTGATTCGCCTTATTTGGCGCCGGTTCCTTATCGCGGAAAAACTAATCAGCCGGCTTATACGCGCAATGTTGTGGAGTTTGTGGCGCAGTTGAAAGGCCTAGAGTGGCAAGGGGTTGCGGCGCAAACCACGGAGAATTTTTTGGGGTTGTTTACGCGGGTTGTGCTTTAGTTTTCCTCCACTAAAAATCCACCAACTTGCGCGCCCCACAATTTTTTGTAAGTGCCGTTTAGGGCAAGCAGCTCTAAGTGTGAGCCATCTTCAACAATCTTTCCATCATCTTTTAAGAAAGCGCATGCAATTGCAATGCGTTGACGTTGGTCGCCAGACAGCTTCGCGCCGAGCGCGGAGGTTAAAAAACCCAAACTAAACCACAAAATTCACCAACTTATCCTGCACAAAAATAACTTTCTTCGGCACTTTTCCTTCCAAGAACTTCTGCACATTCTCATTTTGCAACGCCACCGCCTCAGCATTCTCGCGGCT
>CAMCAW010000023.1 GCA_945872855.1 Rickettsia typhi
CCTCATCAAGCGTTGAAATATTTAACGCCTTCGCAGGTTTTTTTTGGGGATAAATTACGAAAAAAAGAGTTGGTTTTTTAGGGGATTTTTTGAAGGGAAAGAGTCTAGCTGAATTTTAGGAAAGTGGTTTGATGGAGGGGTGCACTATACTTGCTGCTTATGTGGCAGCACACAAACCCAAGCAACTTACACAGCCATTGTTTTACACGCAGCGCAGCATTGGGTTTACAGCTAACACGCTGACGCACATTGTGAATGGTATTTACAAAAACACAGGCATTAGTGGCGCAACGTCGCATAGTGGCAGACGAACAGGACTTACAAACTTAGCAGAACGCGGCGTTGGAGTGCGTGTGCTAATGGCATTGGCAGGACATAGCAATATGGGGCTACTACACAACGTTACATTGACTTGCGTCCTGCTATGCTTAAAGCGGCTGTTGAGTTGGTTTAGCTAACGAGTTTTTTAGTGAGATTTGAAATCTCTGTATCTAATCGAAGTATTTCAGCAACTATCGGTTTAGCTATAGTTGGGTGCTGTTCAATCGATAAGCGTAATAGGGCCATCCAGTTCACATTATTTTTTGAACGAGCGTTTTCAATCTGCGTAAGTGGACTCTCTTCAGCTTTTACTTCTTCTTCAATGTGTATAGAAAACTTGCTGATTACAGATTTGTATTTTTCAAAAATCGCTGTTCTTTTTAACAGCCAATCTGATTTTGTTAGTCCTAAAAAATGAACGCCAATCCGTTTGCCATTTTTTTCAATGTTTTCTCTTCTAAATCCTTCTTCCAAAAAGTTAAACTTTTTGTGAAGTTTTACAACAGCTTCATTAGTTTCAATAACTTCACAGTTCAACTTGTCAAGTTTTAGGACGTTGAATACGTATTCGATTAGGTTGTATTCGAGTGCTGCGCCTAAGCCGCCTCTTTCATTTTCGTCTAAGTAAAAAGCCCAATCTGCTTTTTTATGAAGTGCGTCTAATGCGTTGACGCTGACTACGCCTATTGGATTTTGTTCTTCATTCAAAACAGCAAATACGATTTGTTTTCTATCCGATTTAAGTCGACTAATCCAACCTAAGTGTTCGTTCAATCCAATCTCGTGTTCTGTATACATTGACGAACGAACGCCGACTTGATTTCTTACCTCTCTAACTTGCGTCTGTTGTTCAAGTGAACAAGACACAAGCGTTTTAAGTGTTATTTTTTTAGATTGGCTTACTTCTTGCTGTGTGTCTTTTTCCATTGCTGTTCTCTTTTGTGACTAATGTGTAGGCGTTGATTTTACGTGTAGCAAGTGTTTGTGGGAAGCGAAACAAGCAGCGCAAAAAGTTGAAGCTTGCGTTGAAAAGGCTACGCAGCTTACACACCGCAGACAACTGCTTGCTAAGCGTTGTAAACATTGACTATTTTTTGAGTGTCTTTACTCATAATCTAATCTTGTCATCCCGTTATTAATCGGCTAATTTATGTTATGTTAATGCCAATGCCAATGTATGTCAATGCATAGCTACTCCCTCACCACACCTCTTTCACCAGTTACAACTCTTTCACCAGTCGCAACCTCAACTTTTGATGCGGGAATAGTTGTAGAAAAATCTACCTCTTTCTCCTTTTCTGTCACACCTCTTTGTCTTGCTACCTCTGATTTTAGCTGCTTATCTCTTTCCACTTCTAATTCATCAAAATCTTTCTTCAGTTCAGCAAGATTTTGCCTACTTAAGGCATTAGAAAATTCTTGCGCAAAAATTTCATTTCCCTTCGAAACAATTTCTACACCAAAATCATTAGCAAGACCATTATCATTAAATAATTCTCTACAAATGTGAAAAGCTACCAGCTCTCGAAATTGATCATAGATATGTTCGTTACGCATATTATCATCCTCGAGTATCTCTGCAATCAAATGGCTAATGGCTCGTGATTTTTTATCACCATCTTGGAAATCATCTAGCCATTCTTTTAAGCCCTGATTTTGCTTTGCAAAATCACCCATCATTTTATCTTTAAATTTGTCAAAACTATCAGCGTCTCTTTTAAGATTGGCTTTAATTTTATCAAAAAATCCGACAGCATTAAATTTGCAATTGTTTACGTCGCTATTGGTAAGGGGATCATCTTCTTGCGAGCTATGCATAATATCCCTGCCCCTAGCATTTGCAATTGGCACAAAAATATCATTTATAAAACAAGCATATATCTCCACATCTTCAGGTGTTGCCATCAATTTTGTGTTAAGAATTGATTTAAACTTATTAGAAATATTACGCAAACAGCCATCGCCAACGGCAACTACTTCACAAATAAAACTTGCTAATCCATCTTTCTGCTTAAAAAGATGGGCAAATTCTTTTTTATTTGCTTTGAACAATTCAATTATTTTTTGCCTATTGCCTCCAGAAATTAGTGCTGCAAATTCACCTTCTGCATAAAAATTATCAAAAAAGTCGATTATCTTATCGTCGTCGCAACTATCTTGACCTAAAAGCTGAACAAATTGGAGATTGACTGCATCGTGATCTGCTCTGCAAATAACTATATTGTCAAAAGATAATTTATATTCTGCTGTTTCTGCCTCATTAAGCTCTGGGACTCTCATTTTTCTATCGTGCAAATAACTAGAAAAAGCTCCTACATTTACAAGTTTATCGCCAATTATCCTTTTCATCACATCGTATTCTTTATACGAAAAATAAGCTTTTGCTTCTGGCAACTGAAAATTTTGTCGCAACTTCTCAACAAATTCTTCCTTTAGTAGGGCAAAAAAACTATCTGTCGTTCTACTAAGTTCATGGTAAGAAAAAATATCCATCAGTGAATATTGAGAAGAATCAAATTCTTCGCCAAGCAAGCCTTGCAAATATTTTTTAGCCTCTTCTTTAACCGCATCTTCAATATTAACATCTAACAATGTGGCAAGCGTTGAATATGTTGATTTATAGTGATTCTTAAGCAGATCTAAAACTTTTTTCTCTCCTGTAATTATGTGTCGATCTTGCAAAAAATTGATTGCCTCTTCTATAACTTCTTCGTCTCCCATCGTTTTAATTGCCTCAGAAGCCACGCTTAATATTGCTGGTATTGTCGATGGCGTAATTGCAATTAGATTAATAGCTCTCCTCAAATAATCAAATCTCTCCCAATTATTTGGATAAGAAGCTGTTATTACGTCGGATATTTTTTTGCCATCCTCTACCTCAATAATTAACTTAGACATTGCTTCAATTTTTCGCACACCATCTGAGAAGATATCTGAGAAGCTTACTTTTAAAATATTTGCAATATTTTCTGCAGATATTTCTGGGTTAGACTTGATAAAGAATACCAATAATTCATTTTTCAATGCATAATCATAATGCTGTATTATTTTTGCAAAATCATCCGCGTTTAGATCTTTATGAGATTTTATAAAAAAGAATGCCCGTAATTCATTTTTCGATGCATAATCATAATGCTGTATTATTTTTGCAAAATCATCCGCGTTTAGATCTTTATTAGATTTTTTGATCAACTTAATTTGCGATTCATGAGGGAGATATTGTATAACTCGCATAAAATCAACTACAGATAAATCTTTTTCATGCGTTTCAATAAATGATATTACGACGAGATTGACGATATCAGGCGTAACACCATTAGCAGCTGTTAAAATTTTTATCAAATTATCCAAATCATCTACATCTAATGAATCTGTGTGAGATTTTTTGATCAACTTAATTTGCGATTCATGAGGGAGATATTGTATAACTCGCATAAAATCAACTACAGTTAAATCTTTATTAGATTCAATGAATGATTGAGCTGCCGTGCTTCGCGAATCATGTGAAACATATTGCAGAACTTTCGTAAACTCATCTACAGCTAAATCTTTACGAGATTCAATGAATGATTGAGCTGCATTGCTTCGCGGATAATCTGAAACATATTGCAGAACTTTCGCAAACTCATCTACAGCTAAATCTTTATGAGATTCAATGAATGATTGAGCTGCCTTGCTTCGCGAATAATCTGAAACATATTGCAGAACTTTCGTAAACTCATCTACAGCTAAATCTTTATGAGATTCAATGAATGATTGAGCTGCATTGCTTCGCGAATCACGTGAAACATATTGCAGAACTTTCGTAAACTCATCTACAGATAATGAATCTGTGTGAGATTCAATGAATGATTGAGCTAAAATGCTTACTTCTGAATCTGTGCTAGGTTTAAGGAAATCTAGAACTTTCTTAAAACCATCTACAGTTAAATCTTTATTAGATTCAATGAATGATTGAGCTGCCGTGCTTCGCGAATCATGTGAAACATATTGCAGAACTTTCTTAAAACCATCTACAGCTAAATCTTTATTAGATTCAATGAATGATTGAACTGCCGTACTTACCGAATAATAATGTGAAACATATTGCAGAACTTTCGTAAACTCATCTACAGTTAAATCTTTATTAGATTCAATGAATGATTGAGCGAATGATTGAGCTGCCTTGCTTTGCGAATCACGTGAAACATATTGCAGAAACTTCATAAACTCATCTACAGCTAAATCTTTATGAGATTCAATAAAATCTTTAGCTAGCGTTTCGCGCGATTTCTGATCAAAAAAGAGATTCTGAACTTCTATAAAATCCTCTACACTTATCTCTTGCGAGCGAAGATATTCTGAATACATTTTTTGATTAAACTTTAATTGCCCTCTATCTGGAATATTTGCGCGCGATAAAAATGATTGAGCTTTCCGCATTTCGTTTTCTTCCAGATCGGCGATTTTTTTCAAACACCCCGAAAGATTTTTGCTATCCATTTTATTTTTTACCAAAAATGCCTTCAACAAATCAGCCTTGTAACCATCTGGATCTGTCGCCCCATCTGCACTTGCAGCTATTTTTGGATTAAAACAAATGCCAACTATTCTAAGAAATTCATCCTCACTAACTTCGTTTGCGCTTAAAAATGCCTTTGCCATATCAAGCTGATCCTGCCACGCAGACCGATCAGTATTGTATCGAGGAAATTTTTTGTAAGAATTTAGGCTTTCAAGATAGGCGCCTTCATCATCCGCGGCAGCATTGCGAAATACAGCTCTAGCAGTTCTAGCGATACGTTTGCCAAGACTTGGGGCATTCGCAACTATTTCTACACCGCTGCCCTCAACGTTGCGAAGATGAGCCTTGCCAGCGACTAATCTTATTATTTCAGATAATTGCTTACGATCCACCGAATGTGTATCACAAAAGTGTTTAGCGTAACTCTGCTTGCCCTGATATGTTGTTTGGGTATCAAGATTTTTTAAGAAATCTTGATACGCCTCATGATCAGAAACTGTGGCAATTCGTGCTGTATTATTATCCATAAATTTGATTATAAGCTCGCTTTAAGCCTCTTAGAGGCTATTGGCGAATTATGTGGCACGGAATATTCATCTTTCAAATGCGGTGCAGCACTTTTTGCGATCTGAAAGTTAAAAGTATTTTTAGAAAATTACTTCTTCTTTTTAGAAACTGTTTTCTTAGAGCCTCCAGAAGAGCTCTTTGAACTTTTATCGGCAACTCGTGCGCCAATCCTCAAGCGCAAGGCATTCAATTTAATAAACCCAGCCGCATCCTTCTGATCATAAACCGAATCTTCCTCAAATGTCACGTGAGCTTCAGAATAAAGGCTTTTCGGCGATTGGCGACCTATTACATAAACGCCACCCTTATATAACTTTAGCGAAACTTTTCCTTCAACATTTTCCTGCGATTTATCGATAAGTGCTTGCAACATTTCACGTTCTGGCGAAAACCAAAAGCCGTTATAGATAATGCTAGCATAGCGCGGCATGAGTTCGTCTTTCAAATGCGCCGCCTCGCGATCTAATGTAATGGACTCAATAGCGCGATGTGCGGCCAATAAAACCGTGCCTCCCGGAGTTTCATAAACGCCGCGAGATTTCATTCCCACAAAGCGATTTTCCACCAAATCTAAGCGGCCAACACCATTGCGACCACCGATTTCATTGAGCTTAGTGAGTATTGTTGCAGGCGACATTTTCTTGCCATCAATCGCAATTGCATCGCCATTTTTAAATTCAATTTCAATAAATTCTGGCTTGTTCGGCGCTTTTTCTGGAGAAACCGTGCGCTGATAAACATACTCTGGAGCCTCTTGCGCTGGGTCTTCTAACACTTTTCCTTCTGAAGAGGTGTGGAGTAAATTTGCATCAACTGAATATGGCGCTTCGCCGCGTTTATCTTTTGCAATAGGAATTCCATGCTTTTCGGCGTAAGCAATTAGCTTGCTGCGCGAGGTTAAATCCCATTCGCGCCATGGAGCGATAACCTTGATATCGGGCTTGTTAGCGTAATATGCCAACTCAAAACGAACTTGGTCATTGCCCTTGCCTGTTGCGCCGTGAGCCACTGCATCGGCTCCAACTTTCTTGGCAATTTCGATTTGCTTTTTCGCAATTAATGGGCGCGCAATCGAAGTGCCAAGTAAGTAAACACCTTCATATAGGGCATTGGCGCGAAACATTGGAAATACATAATCGCGCACAAATTCTTCGCGCAAATCTTCGATAAAAATTTGCTTCACACCCATCTTTTTGGCTTTAGCGCGAGCGGGTTCAAGCTCTTCGCCCTGCCCTAAATCTGCGGTAAAAGTAATCACTTCGCAGCCATATTCTTCTTGCAGCCATTTTAAAATAACTGACGTATCAAGCCCACCAGAGTAAGCTAGAACCACTTTTTTAATTTTCTGATTTTTCATTTTTATGAGTTTTTGATACACTAATTCTGTTAGTCGCAGTGGTTTGTATAATAAGGGAATTGCAATTTCTTTTACAATAGTTAAAGCTTCAAATTAGATTAATTTATTACTTCCTATTTATTTAATAAGAAGTAGAGCTCTTAAGTTATGTCTCTAAAGGCTAGAGGCCCATTATTTTATTTATCGCAATCGAATTTAATTATTATGCAAATAAAACAAATTCAGTCTCGCGAAGAGATCAATGAAACTTTAGCGGTTTTGCTACAAATTTATGATGGAATCAATAAAGAACACTATGTAGACAGTATTTTAGGCATGATTGAGCACGGATATAAAATGGCCGCCGTTTTTGAAGATTATATGATTGAAAATGGCCGATGCATTGGCGTTATTGGCGGCAGAGTTATTCACAGGCTGCAACATGGCAAAGTTCTTGAAATCGAAGATTTTATGATTGATCGCCAAAAACGTGGAATTGGCGTCGGCAAGATGCTGCTGCGCTGGGTTGAATGGCAAGCGGCGGTTTTTCAATGTACAAATATTGTTGGAAATTTAGAAACAAAACGGCAAGAATCACAGAAAATTTTCTCGCGTGAGAAATTTATTTTAGATGGATTTTTATTCCGCAAAACTTGCTAGAATTATCTTCGCATAATATTTATACCTTACGGCGCTAGAGAGGTATGGGTTTGTGCGAAGATCGCTACCTTATAAATTATTAAATAATGCAAAAAAAACGCTCTAGAATAATTTATTATTTCCGCAAATATTTCGTCATTCCACTAAAAATCTTTCGTGTCGCAATCGTTGATACCATTCGTCAAGACGGTGTTGAGCATGCTGGCTATTTGGCATTTTTAAGTATATTTTCGCTATTCCCTTTTTTGATTTTCTTAATCTCAATTGTTAACTATATCGGTGGCGACGAACTTGGAATTAAGGTGATTTACAGCGCGATAAATTCTTTGCCAGAAGAAGCTGCCAAATCTTTATTGCCAAGGGTTGCCGAGATTGTCTCTGGCCCGCCGCAAAGCTTTTTAACAATCGCCATTATTGGTGTAATTTGGACCGCATCTTCTTCGGTAGAGGGTTGCCGCACCATTTTAAATCGCGCTTATCGCGTGCATTTGCCGCCGCCTTACCTGTTGCGCCGCCTCATCAGCATCATGGAATTTTTTATTCTAACCTTTAGCATCGCGGTCGGAATCATGGTATTCGTGATTGCGCCGTCAATTTTAAGCATTGCCGAAATCGAATCTTCGCTGAAATTTTTAAACGATTACGATTCTCCCGAAGCGCGTCACTTAATCATTGTAGGCTTCCTAGTTTGCGCTACATCGCTGCTTTATTATGTTATACCAAATGTGCGACAAAAAATTACCAAAACCTTTCCCGGAGCAATATTGGTGGTCTTTCTTTGGATTCAAACACAAAAAATATTTGCCTTCTATTTAGAAAATTTTCATCAGTTTAACTTTATTTATGGCGGGCTTGCGGGCATTATGATTTACCTAATGTTTTTCTATTTAGTGAATTTAATTTTTATTTTTGGCGCGCAATTTAATTATCATCTTTATCGCGTTTATAAGATTTTTTTGCGCAACAGTTAATGAAATTTCCCTTCTGGCCCGATCCCAAAAACTATTGCAACATCAACCTCGGCCTTACTCGCGTCTATGATTTATTGGCGCGCCTCGACAATCCGCATCAAAAACTTCCGCCAACAATTCATATTGCGGGCACAAATGGCAAGGGCTCAACGCTATCTTTTTTGCGGGCGATTTTTTTTGAGGCGGGGCATTTAGTGCATTCCTATACCTCGCCTCATCTAGTTTTTTTTAACGAAAGAATTGTTTTAGCTGGCGCAGAAATTAGTGACGAGTTTTTAAATGAATGCCTGCAAACCTGCAAGGAAGCGGCTTCGCAACATCCAGAAATTGAGGTAACTTTTTTTGAAGGAATTACCGTCGCGGCATTTTTAGCTTTTTCAAAAGTGAAAGCAGATATTTTATTGCTTGAAACCGGAATGGGCGGAAGGCTTGATGCCACTAATGTTATCGAGCAAAATTTGCTCAGTATTATTACGCCAATAGATTTTGACCATACCGATTTTTTAGGAAAAACTTTAGCGAAAATCGCTTTTGAAAAAGCAGGAATTATTAAAAAAAATTGCCCTGTTATTGTTGCTAAACAAAAAATATCAGCGCTTCAAACAATTGAGCGGCAAGGGTTGGTGATGAATTCAGAGATGAAAATTTTTGGCAAAGATTTTGCGGCGAGGAAAAATCATGATCGCAAAACTTGGGATTATGAAATTATTTTGAATAATTCTAATTCTTTAGAGAACTTCAATTGCAAAACTATTGCGAATAAAATCATCTCAAAGAAGGATGAAAATATCTTAGCAAAAAATTACATTCAATTTCCTTTGCCATCTCTAGAGGGACAGCATCAAATTGATAATGCTGCGGTAGCGATTACGGCCGCGCTCACACAAAAAAAACTACCGATAAATATTGAGCAAATAAAATTAGCATTGCAAAAAACTTTTTGGCCATCACGTTTACAAAAAATCACCAGTGGAAAATTCGCTAAAATTCTATCAAATAATTTCGAACTAATACTTGATGGAAGCCATAATTTACAAGGTGCCACAACAGTTCAAAAATTTTTAAAATCGCAGAAAAATAAAAAAAGATTCGTGATTTTTTCGATGCTACAAGATAAAGATTGCAAGAGTTTTTTGAACAAAATAAAGAATGAAGTTGACGAGTTAGTGTGCCTTACCATTCCAGATGAGAGTAAGTCGCGCGATAAAAATGAAATTATAAAAATTGCTCAAAATTTAAAAATAAAATCTTGCATCGCCAATAATTTTGAAGAAGCATTTGCAAAAATTATTACATCTTGCAGAGCCGATAATTCGAATTCTTCTTGCGCAAAACCCTTGATTTTAGTATGCGGATCGCTTTATTTGGCGGGAGAATTTCTGAAAGAAAATAATTATTCTTAAAAAGAATTCGCGGCAGAAATAATGCAAATAAAAAACATCATGAAAAAAATCATCAATTTTTTAAAAATAAACCAAGCAATAATTTTTTGCTTAATCTTTGCGACATGGCTCTTCGAAGCTAGCAACGACGCTGTTTCAATGAGTTCGCAACATAATCCATCTTCAAAGTTGGATAAGGAATTTTCTGGTATTGCCAAAGTTACAGATGGTGATTCAATAAAAGTTGACGATAAAAAAATCCGTTTGATGGGAGTTGACGCGCCAGAATACAGCCAGACCTGTTTCAACGCCGATTATGAAGAATATGCCTGCGGAAAAATGTCGAAAGAATTTTTGCTAAATTTGGCTAATGGCAAAAAGGTGAAATGCTATTATGCGAAGTTTGATAAATATAATCGCTATCTTGCCGAATGTTATGTTGGTGCGGCGATGATTAACCAAGAAATTTTGCGCAATGGCATGGGAGTAACTTACACCTTTGGCCCAACAGACCCAGAAATGACAAGGCTTGAAGCCGAAGCGCAAGAAAAGAAAATTGGAATCTGGCAAGGTGCGTTTCAACTGCCGAAGGATTATCGCAAGTCGCATCAGCGAAAATAAAAATGACGCGCACGGCTGATTGCGCAACTCGTCGAAGACTTATTAAGTGCGCAGAATCAATTACAAAACTTCAAAATTGTAATCTTCGATCACCTTATTCACCAAAAGCTTGTCGCAAATTTGATCAACAACTTCTTTAATTTTATCTTCAGAGGTTTCAGCAATTTCAAGCTCTACAACCTTACCCTGTCTAACATGCGAGATTTGTGTAAAGCCAAGGTTTTTGATAAGAGAGCCCTCAATTGCCTTGCCCTGAGTATCTAAAACACCTTTTTTTAATGTGATAATGATTCTGATTTTCATGTGTAAATAATTTTTTAATTATGCAGTTAGTGATAAAAATTTGTTGATTCAATATTTTAAAGATTAAGCTTTTATTCCAAGCCGCGAAGCCACTTCGCTGTAGGCCTCAACCAAACCACCCAAATCTCTTCTAAAGCGATCTTTATCTAATTTCTCAGAAGTATTTGCGTCCCAAAGTCTGCAACTATCCGGACTGATTTCATCGGCCAACAAAATTTTTCCATCAGCATCTACGCCAAATTCAATTTTAAAATCGACCAATTTAATGTTGATATCGGCAAATAATTTTTGCAAAAATTCGTTAATTTTTAGCGTATAATTTTTAATTTCAGCAAGTTGCTTGAAGCTTACAACCTGTAACACGTTAACTGCATGATCATCGTTAATTAACGGATCGCCCAACTCATCTTTTTTATAGCAAATTTCAAAAACTGGTGCTGGTAATTTTAAGCCTTCTTCAATTCCAAGCCTTTTGGCCATTGATCCCGCAGAGATATTTCTTACGATAACTTCTAGTGGAATTATCGAAACTTTTTTAATTAATTGCTCGCGCTCATTCAATTTTTTTATAAAATGCGTAGGCACGCCACACTTAGAAACATCTAGCATGATGCGTTCTGAAATAGCGTTATTTAACACGCCCTTCCCCGCAATAATATCTTTTTTCAAATTGTTGAAAGCAGTAGCGTCATCTTTAAAATATTGAATCAGCAAATTTTTATCGTCAGTCGCATAAAGAACTTTTGCTTTTCCTTCGTAAATTTTCTCTAATTTTTTTGGTTCAGTCATTTTTATTTCAGTTGTTTGTTTGCGTCTCAAAAGGTTGCTGCGCAAGGCTTGTGAGAGCGCTTTCTTATTTTTTTTCATTTTAATTTAACTCGCTTAAGCACAAAATAATTTAATATCTTCGACATTTTGAATTGAGCGCGATTTTATATTGGCGCAAGTTCTACCAACAAGCCCACATAAAACCTTTCCTGCGCCAATTTCAATAACTTCTTCAATACCATTTTGCTCCATGAATAGCATGGTTTCGCGCCACTTCACCGAACCAGTAATTTGCTTAACCAGCAAATCTTTTATTTGTTCAGGATCGACAACTGTTTGCGCCGTAACATTGGCTATTAAAGACACTAAAGGCGCCGCTACATCTGCTTGCGCCAAGGCTTCGCGCATTGACCGTGCCGCATCAGACATTAATGCTGAATGAAATGCACCGCTAACTGGCAGTATAATCGCACGCTTTGCGCCCTTTGCTTTCGCTATTTCAAGCGATCTTTCAATCGCAGATTTGGTTCCGCTTAAAACAATTTGCCCAACAGAATTATCATTTGCAACTTGGCAAACCTCTCCAATCGCAGCTTCGTGAGCAATAGCTTCGGCAACAGCAATATCAACTCCTAGCACCGCTGCCATCGCGCCTTGAGTTTTCTCGCCACATCTTGCCATGGCCAAACCGCGCACTTGCAATAATTTTGCTGCAGTCTCGATGCTTATGGCTCTAGAGGCGCAAAGTGCAGAATATTCCCCCAGAGAGTGCCCCGCCACAAAAGCCGCCATATCGACAACTTTCTTGCCAAATTCTTTTTCTAAAATCTCAATAATTGCCATCGAAACAACCATTAAAGCTGGTTGAGCATTTTCTGTTTTGGTCAGCTCTTCACTAGGGCCTTCAAACATTATTTTTGATAAATTTACACCAAGAATTTGATCAGTTTTTTCAAAAACTTCACGCGCGCAGGCAAAATTTTCGTATAGATCTTTTCCCATTCCAACCACTTGCGAGCCTTGTCCCGGGAAGATTAACGCTGTTTTATTTTTCATGATTTATTTAGAATATTTTTCTAGAATTTTTTTTATATCAGTTTTGATAGCGTCATTTTCAAGTGCAAAAGCAATATTCGCCTCAAGATAGCCCAAAACATTACCGCAATCATATCTCTCTTCATCAATTTTTTTGTGATAAAAAGGAAATTTTTTGCACATTTCTTTCATGGCATCGGTAAGCTGAATTTCGCCGCCCGAACCAATTTGAAAATTAGATAAATATTGGAAAATTTCTGGCTGCAAAATGTAGCGCCCAGTGATTGCTAAATTTGATGGAGCCTCTTCTGGCTTGGGTTTTTCAACCATATCAATAATTTTATCTGCACCTTCGGTTTTTATAATGCCATATTTTGAGCTATCTTTAACATCAATTTCGCCTACAGCCACAATGCTTGAAAGCTGATCTTTCTCATAATAAGTGTCAATCATCGAGCCAAGAAAATTACGTTTGCGGCCTTTAGTTTGCGCCAACATTTCATCAGCTAAAATTACTACGAAAGGTTCATTGGCGGCAATAAAATGGCGCGCGCACCACACTGCATGGCCAAGTCCTAAAGGCTTTTGTTGGCGCACAAAAGCAATTTGCCCAGCACCGGGAAGCCATGAAACTACTTGCTCTAGCTCTTTCGATTTATTATTTTCATCAAGCTTAGATTCAAGCTCGTAAACGTGATCGAAATGGTTATTTATCGCATTTTTATTACGGCCAGTTACAAAAATAAACTTCTCAATTCCCGCGTCGCGCGCCTCTTCGAAGGCATATTGAATGATTGGTTTATTGGCAATTGGCAACATTTCTTTTGGCAAAGATTTTGTTGCTGGCAAAAAGCGCGTGCCAAGACCACCAACAGGAAAAACCGCCGTTTTTATTTTTCTCATAAATTAATTTATTGATTAACCGTCGCTATCTTCATCGATTTTTAATTTGCGATAAAGCGTTGAGCGCGCAATGTTTAACTGCTTCGCCACCTCTGAAATATTGCCATTAAATTTTTCCATTAATTTGCGCGCAATTTCTTCTTCAATATCGGCGAGAGATTTACATCTTCCTTGTTCATCAAAAATATCGATAGCTTCACTTGACGATATGCCAAGTTTTTTCTTCATTGAAATATCGGTCTTTTTGGCGCCTTCAGAATAGCCATTTAGCAATTGCGGAAAATGTTCAAGCTCAAGAGAATCGGTATCGCACAGCACCACGGCGCGAAAAATATAATTTTTTAACTGCCTAACGTTATCCTTCCAATCACAACTGCAAAGCAGCTCAGTGACGGAATCATTGATTGATTTAATTTTTTTATTTTCATTGATGCTGAAAGTGCGGCAAAAATGTTGCGCCAATATCATTGTATCTTTTTCGCCGCGCTCTTTTAAAGACGGCATACTGATTGGAAATATTGAAATAGCGTATCTTAGATCTTCACGAAATTTTTTCTCGCCCACTAATTTTGCAAGATCTTTGCCGGTTGATGCAATAAGGCGAACATTTGCTACAATTGCTCTCGCGCCGCCAATAGAATAAAATTCACCATCTTGCAAAAAGCGCACTAATCTTGTTTGTAAATCTAAACTTAAGGCATCGATTTTTTTGAGAAATATCGTGCCGCCCTCTGCTTCGCGAAATTTGCCGATTTTCGGTTTATCGTTAGTGGCGCCTTTTTCGATGCCAAATAATTCTTCAAATGCGGTATTGCCATCGAGCATGTCGCATTCAATAACCACAAAAGATTTGCCAGACCTAACCCCAGATCCATGAATAGCACGGGCCAAAAGCTCTTTTCCAGAGCCATCTTCGCCTTTAATCAGCAAAGGTATTGAAAGATTCACCGCTCTTTTTGCTAAATCAATTGCGCCAACCAAAACTTCGCTCTGACCAATGATGTCATAGAGCGCCACTTGATTTTGATCTTTGCGCACCAAATTTGAAACTTGGTATTTAAGATTTTTTTTATCGATCGCATTATTGATTGAAGCTGTAAGGCGTGCAAAGATATCGTCTTTGCCTTTAATGATGTAATCTGTGGCGCCAAGGCTTATGGCAGTAACTGCCAAAGGAATATCCTCGCTTGCAGTAAGCACAATAATTTGCATATTGCCCTTGAGGCGTTCGATTTTTTTCAACACCGTTACTCCATCAACATCAGGCATTGATAAATCTAACAACATTACATCAATATCGTTGGCAGTAATGCCGTCAATTACAGATTTATTGACAAAGAAATCTATCACCTCAATACCGCCATTCATGATCAAAAAATTATGACCCATATTGCCAATAAATTTCTTGAGGATCTTACATTGCGTAGGTTCGTCATCGACGATTAAAAGATTGCGTTTTGTCATTTTGTAACGTTTTTATTTTTTTCTTGCAAAAGTTGTAATATTCTTACCGCAGTTTCTTCGACGGATTTTTTAGTTACGTCGATCACTGGGCAATTTAATTTCGCGAATAATTTTCGCGATTCGGCAACTTCATTTTTTACTACTTCCAAATCGATGTAATCTGTTGGTGTTTCTTGTCCCAGCGAGATTAGTCTGCTTTGTCTAATTTGAATTAATTTTTCTGGATTGATTATTAAACCAACAATCAACGGTTTTTTCAAATCAAAAATGCTTGGTGGTATTGTTTCTGCGCTAACAAATGGAATATTGGCAGTTTTATAGCCGCGGCAAGATAGATAAACACTGGTTGGAGACTTAGAGGTGCGAGATACCCCAACCAAAACAATATCCGCATCATATAGATCCCAATGAGATTGTCCATCATCGTGATTCATGGTGTAATTTATGGCTTCAACACGCGAAAAATATTGGTCGTCAAGCAAGTGTTGACGGCCAATTACGTTACTAATATTCATACCAAGATAGTTAGAAAAAGTAGCGATAATTGGCGTTAATACTGGCACGTAAGGAATTTGTAAATCGGAGCAATGCTTTTTGATCGATTCGGTTAAATCATCTTGCAAAATTGTATAGAGAACAATTCCGGGGCTTTGGGCGATTGATTCTTTGACCTTTTCAATTTGCGCTTTTGTGCGCGTTAAAGGCCAGATAAATTCTTTCGCTTCAACGCCTTCAAATTGTGACATCACGGCGCGAGCCACAGAAATCAAGGTTTCACCAGTTGAGTCAGAAACTAAATGTAAATTAACTATTTTTTTTGCTGCACTCATTTTACTTTCTTGACATAGAAGGGATATTCATATCGGCATTAACAATAACGGTAATTCTAGTGCCTTGAGGTACTCTAATTGTTGGCGTCACATCGACAGTGTCGGAAACAATTCTGCCAACAGTATCGGTAATTGTTTTGCTGACATTATAAACTGCTTGCGTTGAGGCATTGCCAGTAGTGGTAGTGGTGCCTTGCTGAGGGTTAGTGGTTGTAGTGTTCGAGCCATTGCCGCCAATTAAACTTTCAGCTAAAGCAACGCCCGTAACCGCAAGAATACTGGTTAAAAGCGAGTTAGCAACAGTGGCGCCATATTTATTATCAACATCACCCGGAATGCCAGAGCGACCAAATTGATCGGAGGCTACAGATGAGATGGCCAAATCAACGCCATCGGGCCGAATTAAGCGCGACCAACTAATTTGCACCCTACCCTGACCACGTGTTACTTGGCTTGAATAAGTGCCAAACAGGCGCGAACCACGCGCAATCAGCACTTCATTACCAGCTTCGCCATAAACATCGCGACTAACAATTGCGCGCACCGAGCCCGGAATTTCGGTGTTAATTGCTGTTTCAAGCACCGCAGTAAGCAATTTACCTTGGGCCACCACGTTAGACCTATTATCAACAAAAGTTGTTTTTATGTTAACCTTACTTTTATCGAGCTTTTGTATCGAGCTATCATTTAGCGAAACAATGTTGTTATCGTAACCAACCCCAAGAGCAGGCCCCGCCCCGCCCGACACAACAATAATTGGTGCATATCTTGGATCGCTTATTTTAAGATCTGCCTGCGCTTGTTGCGCGCCGCTTAGAACTTGCCCAGCTGGTTGCCCAGCCTGCCCTGCTTGCAATGGAATTTGAGGCAATTGCGGTGGTGCTGCAGTTGTGTTGGTAGTTGCTCCGGGTAGAACTGGCAAATCTTGCGGCTTTTCAATTAAATCTGCCGCAGAAAGACCGCCTTCTTTTTCATCACTTTTTAATTCTGGCAATTTTGGTACATCAGGAGTTTTTGGTTTTGCTAGCAAATCAACATCTTGTTTCGCCTTATCTTCTTGTGAATCTATTTCGTATAAAGATTTGCCAGTCTCATTTCGAGCTACAGATGAATCGCGCGTAGGGGCCGTTGATGTTGCAATTTCCTCTAATTTCTCCTTAGGAACTTCATCGGTTTTGAAAAATAAAAAATAAACAACGCCCGTAATTAAAAGTGCAGAAGCAAGAATAATCATCATCTTGCCTTTTTTTGCCGCAGCAATCGAGGGCCCGCCAGAAGATACTTCAACATCTTCCTGACTCTCTTTCTCGTTTTCTAAATCTGGATCTGGTTTTTTAAAAAATTTACTTTTCATTCTTTAAACTAAATTTAATGTACGCAAAAACTCTTTGATTACAGCAAAAACCTCTTCTTTTCGCTCGCCGTTAATGATGACGTGATTTTTAAAATCTGGCTCAAACAACATTTTATTTTGTGATTTAATATTATCGTAAATCGTCTTTCCGCTTGTAGGATCAACCACCGGATCATGGCTCGCCTGAATAATTAAAGTTGGCACCGCAATTTTTGGCAAAATTTCATGACATTTTTCCATTAATTTTTCAAGCTCTTCAACGCCTTTCAAATAATTGCGGCTATAGTTGAAATTAGGATTCTCTGGAACGTCATCAACATATTCAAACTTACCATGCTCAATATGCAACTTTTCTAGCATTTCATTCCAAATATTTATACCAGGAACCATTCTGGCGCTGATGCTCTTAAGTTTTAGCGCGGCGTTAATTGAAACAATTGCTGATAATCCACGCATTTTATTGCTTGCCGAAACAAGGCTTAGAAGCCCACCAGTAGAGAATCCAACCATGATAACTTTGGCACAAACGCTGCGCAAAACCGCATAACCGCGCTGCAAAGAATCATACCAATCATGCCAAGTTACATCTTTCATATTAACGGGCGAAGTGCCGTGGCCCTTAAGCCGAACCACATAAACCTTAAAACCAAAACCATTAAAAAAATTTGCCAAAGCCTCAACTTCTTTTGGCGAAGATTTATAACCATGACAAATTAAAATGCCGATTTTTCTAATTTTTGATGAAGTTTTTATTGGTAAATTCATAAAAAATGGCCTTCCTACCGACCTATCTTTAGAGAATTCTTGATCGTAATAAATTTCATAATCGGTCTCATAAATTTCTTTATCTCTTTTGCAGAGATCGTTAAAAATATGGCGCCGCAGCTCTTCAAAAGGCATTTTGCAATTTCTTTTAACGAGATTATTAGCAATTTCAAGCAGCGAAAATTCATTACAAATTACACGCAAAGTATTTTCGATTCTTATGGAATGAAAATCGTAAGTTTTGCGCAAAAATAATTTATTGATGCGAATCATTCCGCCTTCTAATTCTTCAACTTCACCAATATTTTTTGCTAATTGAAAAATGCTGTCAAAATCTGCGTGAGGTTCATCGGTGAAAATTTTGAAAAGATTTTCTTCTGCCAAGCTTTGATTTAAGCGGTATTTGCCACTTTTTTTAATCATTGTGGCCGAGAGATAAATGATGCGTTTAAAATGATCGAGCGGGATTTCTTTTTCTGCGATATGCTCTAAAGTGGCGCTAAAAATATGATCGAGATTAACCTGTAAATCAGAATAAATTTTTGTCATAAAATCGGTTGTGAGACGATTTTTAAAATATTTTATGACGAAATTTGTTTTAGTTTCGTTTTTGATAATTGGAATTTGATAGATAACCTCGCGCGTTGATCTTACATATTCGGCAATGCTAATTGCCTTGCCAAAATGCACATTAATTTCGGCCGAAGCTAGAAGATTTCCCTCAATTTCAAGCTCTTCAATGGTGCGATCAGGAATTTTTTCCATCAATTTGCGCGCCAAAATTTCAACACGATTTTTGCCCGGACGAATTGGATAATAGCTTATGGATAAAGGCACGATATAGGTATCGAGATCTTTAAAATATGCGCGATATTCAACATCGAGCGATTTTTTAAAGCCATCTAGAGCCTCTAAATTATTGGCTCTATAGGCTTCAATAATATCTTGACGATAAAGATGCGCTTTAAGGGCCATCACCGCAGAGCCTGTCCGCACTGGACCTGTGCGATATGGCGTGTGATTGATATATACTTCGCCTCTCTTGGTTTCTTTGCTTTTTATCATGCTGCCCTCAGGATAAATCATCCAGTCAAAGTCGGCGTTGATAAGGTCGCGAAGGATTATGCGATCGCGATGAGTATTGTTAGTAGAGATTGTGCCAACTTTTTCAAGAAACTTGCCGAATATTCCGTGATGCAGCGAGGCGTCAGCAAGACAGCGCACCTGTCTTCCCGTGTGCTTATAAATTAAATAAGGAATAATAAAAGTTTCAAAGCGCGTGAAGTGATTGGCAACGAACATCACGGGCTTGTTTGGTAAATTTTCTAATCCTTCCACCGAAAATTTTGAACCAACAATTTTAGTAAGAAGATTCATGATTAAAGAGCTATACTGGAAAGTCTTTGTTGTCATTTTTTAAGAAAATTTCTTTACTAAAAATTCTTCATTGAGTTTTTTTAGTTCTTCAATTTCAACTTCTAACTCTTGCTGCTCAAGGGTTGTAGTGATTTTGATTTTATCTTTAATTACCGTTCCAATTTTAAAAATTGCAACATTGCTATCTTTGGCCTTTTTATTGAAAGCGGAAGATAGCGATGGATCTAGAGCCACAACGTAGCGCGATTGATCTTCGCCAAAAAATAATTCATTGTCATCAATGTTGGTTAATGCTTTTAGTTCAACAATATCAATATTGCAGGTTAGATTTTCTGCGCACATTTCAAACAATGCAACTAATAATCCGCCATCAGAAATATCGTGGCAAGCGTTGATAACATTGCTTGCGATAAGCTCGCGCACAAATTCGCCATTCTTCTTTTCTTCTACCAAATCAACTTGCGGCGGCTGATTGCGATTTTCAATTTTTAAAATCTCGCGCTCGTAAAGTGAAGAGCCAACATGTCCCGCGGTTTTTCCGATAACAAAAATTTCGTCATTGAGAGATTTAAAATTTGCGCTGCATCTTTGCGTTAAATCTTTAAGCAAACCAACGCCACCAATTGCAGGAGTAGGCTGAATAGCTTTACCATCGGTTTCGTTATAAAGCGAAACATTGCCCGAAACCACTGGATAATCAAGTGCAATGCAGGCCGCGTTGATGCCATTAATGGCGCGCACAATTTGCCCCATAATTTCGGGCTTTTGCGGATTGCCAAAATTAAGACAATTTGTTATTGCAAGCGGCTTGCCACCAACGGCCGAAATATTGCGATAGGTTTCTGCGACCGCTTGTTTAGCACCTTCAAACGGATCGGCCTCAACATAGCGCGGCGTGCAATCGGTGCTGATTGCCAAAGCCTTTTTAGTGCCATGAACCCTTACCACTGCTGCATCTCCGCGAGTGTACAAAGTATCGTTCATCACTTGGCTATCATATTGTTCGTAAATCCATTTTTTTGAAGCAAGATCGGGCGTTTGGATTAAAGTTCGTAAATTTTGTAAAATCTGATTTGACATGTCCTAAAGATTGGTTAGTTTTTTGTCGCTAGCGCCATTTCGTCGCAAAACAAATCATAATTAACCTTTTCTGCAAAAAATAATCAATGTCTAATATAAAAGTTATCTCACAATATATCAAAGATCTGTCATTTGAAACGCCATCTAGCCCCGATGTTTTTCTCGCTAACCAAGGCAAACCAGATATTGAGCTTTCAATTGATATCGACGCCAAAAAAATTTCTGATGAAATTTATGAGGTGATTTTAAAAATTAGTGCCAATGCCACAACCAAAGAAAAGAAAATTTTCTTATGCGAAGCATCTTACGCTGGCTTGTTTGTTTTGCAAAATATCGAAGCTGAAATGATCGAGCAAATTTTGCTAATTTATTGCCCAAATTTACTCTTCCCTTTTTTGCGCCGACTGATCGCAAATCTTACAACCGACAGCGGATTTCCACCACTCATGATCGACCCAATTGACTTTACCGATCTTTACTCTAAAAGAAAGAAGATCGCTGATGCCGAGCCAATCAGCGACACTAAAAATTAATGTTTAATAAAATTATGAAAAAATTTCTTCTCCCAATTGCATTGGCATTATTCTCGTTTTCTGCGAATGCTGCAGATTCATATATATTCGATCCTCACCACACTTCAGTTGTGTGGACCGCTAATCATTTTGGCTTCTCGAATCCATCAGGAAAATTTTCAGAAGTTGAAGGCGATTTAATGCTTGATGAAAAAAATCCAGCGCAAAGCAAAGTGAATGTTAGTGTAAAAATGGTTAATATTTTTACTGGTTACTCTAATTTTGATAATCACTTAAAAGGAGCGGATTTTTTTAATATCGAGAAATTTACAACCGCAACTTTTGTTAGCAAAAAAGTTACAATTACTGGCAAAAATACTGCAAAAGTTGTTGGCGATTTAACTTTGCTTGGCGTTACAAAGCCTGTCACTTTAAATACAAAATTAAACAAAATTGCCGTTAGTCCAATTACACAAAAAAGAACTGCTGGATTCACTGCTAATGCGGTTATTAAGCGTTCTGATTTTGGTCTTAATTATGCAATTCCTTCTGTTGGCGATATTGTAAAATTAGTGATCGAAGCAGAAGCAACGGCTGTTAACAACGAAACAGAAAAGAAATAGCGTGAAAAAAGCTTCTCTAATTACAGCATTATTTCTCGTCGTCCCTTTTATTTCAAGCGCTGCAGAGTGGAAAATTATTCCCGAGCAAAGCAAGATTGAATTTAGGGCGACGCAGAATGCATCGATAATTTCTGGTTCGTTTAAAAAATTTTCTGGCAAAATAAATTTTGATCCAGCGCAGTTAAAAACTAGCAAAGTTGAGATTGAAATTGATATGTCATCAGTTGAAGCATCTTTATCTGACGCGGTTGAAACGCTTAAAAAACCAGATTGGCTTTCTATAAAAATTTTCCCTAAAGCAACTTTTTTTACTGATAAATTCACCAAAATTTCTGATAAAAAATTTAGCGCCGAAGGAAAATTGGTAATTAAAGATAAATCTGTGCCAACAAAATTAGAATTTGCGCTTGAAGAATATTCGCCGTCAAAGGCTCGCGCTGTTGGTTCATTGGCGATTAAGCGCTCTGATTTTGCGATTGGAGCGAAAGATCCTACTAATGCGCATGGCGTGAAAGATGAAGTGACTGTAGCTTTTGTGATTGCTGCAGTAAAATAAATCAAAAGCCAACTTGTAAAAAAACAAAGCATCGATTAGGATTCACTTCCTTTCAAAAAGTTAGCTTCCAAAAAATGGAGAGATGGCCGAGTGGCTGAAGGCACCTTCCTGCTAAGAAGGTATACGAGTAACATTGTATCGAGGGTTCGAATCCCTCTCTCTCCTCCATACCTTGCCAACCCTACAGCCGTAAGGCTCCAGACCACTTTCAAAGTTTTGACCGAAGGGGATTCGAACTTTTCTCCGTTTCGACCTACGACCGCGCTGGATATAGCTCAATCATATGTACCATTATAAGAAATTGACGCAAAAAACAACTAACAAAAATTGCTGATTTTAAATTTCGCAAAGGGAACCCTCGCCCACCCAAGATTTTCACTTCGAACTTTCCACAGCGGCCTGTCAATATTAAACTTTTTTATTTTTAATCAAGACTGGATGATCATCAATAGTAACCCAATGACCATCTTTTTGCAAATTAGTTTCTTTTAAATCTTTGTCCTTTAATTTTTTATTTGCTTCAGATTTTTTTTCGAATTCTTTTT
>CAMCAW010000024.1 GCA_945872855.1 Rickettsia typhi
TTTTGATCATCATCTTCACTTTCATCATTTTTCGCAACAGTGAGCAGCTTCTTTTTTTGCCTCATTTTGATAATTTTTCCCCTCACTCATAAAAATTTATTGCGAATTTTAAATAATATACTTTATCTTTTCTTTTAATAACTGTAAGACCAGAGGCTATAGCGAAAATATTTTTTAACATGAAAAATCTACCAAACATTTTAACCGGAACACGCATCGCAATAATACCAATTTTAATATTGGTATTTTATCTTCCAAGCCTTGTCACCAATGTAATCGCCGCTATTTTATTCGCCATCGCTGGCATCACCGATTATTTCGATGGCTATTTCGCCCGCAGCATGCGCGCCCAATCAAACTTTGGCAAATGCCTAGACCCAATCGCCGACAAGCTGGTGGTTATCGTGGCCATTGTAATGCTAATAAGTTTTAGCAATCAAGACCCGTGGATTTTAATCCCCGGATTAATCATTATTTGTCGCGAAGTTTTAGTCTCTGGCCTGCGCGAATTCTTGGCCGATCTACGCGTCAGCATTCCCGTTAGCAATTTATCGAAATATAAAACCATGGTGCAAATGGTGGCAGTCACCCTACTCTTGCTTGGCGAGAAAGGCTCTAGCTATGTTGTTTATTACTGGATTGACGGACTGGTTTCGATTGATACAAAAATCTTGTTGGTCAGTATTAGCATTTTTGCTGGCAAGGCCTTATTCTGCTTGGCTGCCTGCCTCACGGTGATTACGGGCTATGTTTATTTGCGCGTTGGGTTGAAAAATATGTAGGCGGTAAATCTCTCTTGAATGCGCTATTTGCTAGATCTCGTGGGCGGTGAAAGTTCTTTCGATGTCCTCCGCCTCTCAGACAGCGAGACCACGCACTATCTCGAATAAACATAAGTATTATCAGGGTGGTCTCGAACTCGATTCAGAGGACATCGAAAGAGCTTTCACCTATCGCACCCTCTTCATTACAAAAACAAAAAAAGCCACAGAAAGAAGGGAGGAAGGGAGGAAGGAAGGAAGGAAGGAAAGAAAGAAAGAAAAAGCCATCTCCCCGATATGCTTCGAACCGAGTTCGGCGTGCCGCTGTCTGAGGGGCGAAGTATGTCGGGGAGGTGGCTTTTTCGAGGACGAGATTTAGAGTTGCGTGTGTTTAAAGCTTCAAATCCACAGCTGCAGCAACTTTTCTTCTATAAATCACAATATAAACAACCGCCAACACAGCGCAAAACACCACCGCACCGATCACCAACAAATGCAAATATTCCTTAATTAAATCTTGATTCTTCCCAATTAAATAACCCAAAACCGTCAATGTAGCTGTCCAAACCACAGATCCCAAGAAGGTGTAAAGACAAAATAAACCGAAATTCATTTTTGCAACCCCCGCAGGAAGCGAAATTAAGTGCCTTACACCCGGAACAATACGCCCGATAAAAATAGAAATTGCACCATGGCTATTAAAAAAATTCTCGATTTTGATAATTGCCGACGGCTTTAAGAAAAAATATTTCCCAACTTTAAATAAAATTGCGCGCCCAACAGACGCGGCAATAAAATAACTAAAAATCGCCCCCGCCAAATTTCCTAAAACTCCAGAAAATATTACTAGATAAATATTCATCACACCATGCGAAACCGCGATCCCAGCGGGAATCATGATTAATTCACTTGGCAATGGAAGCGGCGTGCTTTCTAAAAACATGCCAATAAAAATTCCTAAATAGCCAATTTCGCCGATAAAGGCGATTAAAGCGCTAACAGTTGAATCAAAAATTGCGTGCAAATCCATAAATTTAATTGAACTGCTTAACTAGATTATCCAACTGCTGCTTAGAAAGCCTCTCGACCCGCTTGGCCTCGATAATCGCACGAATTTTATTGTAGGTGCTGTTAAGATCATCGTTGATTAAAATATAATCATATTCGCCATAATGACTAATTTCATCGCGCGCTTTTTGCATGCGATTTTGCAGAATTTCTTCTGCATCTTGAGCGCGGTTGCGCAAGCGCCGCTCTAGCTCTTCCATTGATGGCGGCAAAATAAAAATTGAAACCACAGAAGCGTGATCAAACTTTTCTTTAATTTGACGCGCCCCCTGCCAATCTATATCGAATAAAATTTCGTTACCTTTTTTCAAGCCCCCTTCAACCAAGCTGCGCGGCGTTCCATAATGGTTTTCAAAAACATGCGCGCTCTCGATAAATTCGTGATTTTTGGTCATTTCTAAAAATTGCTCTTTTGACACAAAATGATAATGCTGCCCGTCAATTTCTTGTGGCCTTTTGGGGCGAGTGGTTGCAGAAATTGAAAGTTTTATCAATGGATCATTTTGGATAATCATGCGACAAAGCGTTGATTTTCCTGCCCCCGAGGGTGACGAAATGATAATTAGGAAGGGCTGGTGAGAAATAAACATTTTTAATTTAAAAAAAACCGAAGAAACACATTGTGAATCTTCGGTTTAAATTTTTAAGACTTAATTCTTAAATTATTCGTCTTTCGCTAAGTTAATATCTGGCGCGTCAGGAGCTTTCATGCCCACAACGTGATAGCCAGCATCAACATGAAGAACTTCGCCCGTAACGCCGCTGCCAAGCTCGCTCAACAAAAATACACCCGCACCACCAACATCTTTTAAATCGATGTTTCTGCGAAGTGGTGCGTTATATTCATTCCACTTAAAAATAAGTTTGAAATCGCCGATGCCGCTTGCAGCAAGGGTTTTAACTGGGCCAGCAGAAATTGCATTTACGCGAATATTATCTTTACCCATATCCATCGCAAGATAACGCACGCTTGCTTCAAGAGCAGCTTTAGCAACGCCCATTACGTTATAATGTGGCACAACTTTTTCGGCGCCATAATAGCTGAGAGTGATGATGCTTCCTGCGCCAGCAGCCTTCATCAAAGGCTCGGCAGCTTTAGAAACAACCGCTAATGAATAAGCCGAGATGTTCATTGTGTTGGCAAAATTGCTGGCGCTTGTGTCTACAAAGCGTCCGCGCAATTCTTCTTTATCAGAATATGCGATAGCGTGAACTAGAAAATCAAGCTTGCCCCATCTTTTTTCAAGCTCAGCAAAAACCGCATCAACCGAAGCTTGATCTGTTACGTCGCAAGAAAGAACTATATCAGAGCCAACCGAAGCAGCTAAAGGCTCTACGCGCTTTTGCAAAGCTTCACCTTGAAAAGTAAAGGCTAATTCTGCGCCATATTTTTTTGCCTCTTCAGCAATGCCCCAAGCAATAGAGCGATTATTAGCGACGCCCATGATTAGGCCCTTTTTTCCTTGCAGAATTGTCATAGTATTTTCGGTTAGATTAAAAAATAAGTGAGGTTATTTTCACAGAAAAATTTAATTTGTTAAGTAAAAAGTTATATTATTATAATAGCCATAAAAAAGTAGGGTTATTTTTGATTTTCAATTTAGCTTTCTCGGGGGTAGTTATTGCATTTATTAAGAATTTAATTTGTGTAAAATTACGAGAAATGTTAAAAAAATTCTTCCATTGTTATCGTTAAAATAAAAACAAAATGCAAATTTCACAAAAAGAAATTATAACTGCCGAATGGTTCAAATCGTTGCGCGACAAGATCTGCGCCGAATTTGAAAAAATTGAAGAAGAATATTTAGTGGCCGAAAATCAACCGCAAATCACCTTCAAAACTCCACAAAAATTCACTCGCAAAAAATGGCAACGTAACACAGGAGATGGCGAGTTGCAAGATGGTGGAGGCGGTGAAATGTCTGTGATGAAGGGTAATGTTTTTGAAAAAGTTGGCGTTAATATCTCAACAGTTTTTGGCGAATTTTCGCAAGAATTTCGCAAGCAAATGCCAGGGACCGAGAGCAACGCAAAATTTTTTGCTACAGGAGTTTCATTGGTGGCGCACATGGCTTCGCCCTTGGTGCCCGCCGTGCACATGAACACACGATTTATTCACACCGAGAAAGAATGGTTTGGCGGTGGCGCAGATTTAAACCCAATGTTTGAGGTGGCGCAAGATACACAAGATTTTCATCAGGCATTTAAAAATGCTTGCGATAAATATGATGCGAGCCTTGCGCATAAACTTTCTTCGTACGAAAAATTTAAAAAAGAATGCGACGAATATTTTTTTATTAAACATCGCGGGGTTGCGCGCGGCGTTGGCGGAATTTTTTATGATTATTTGAACAGTGGAAGCTTGATAAATAATTCTGCGGAAAGATCGTCCGACGACTCAGCTAAAAACATTGTTAAAAACTCCGCCGAATCTTTTGCGAAAGATTTCGATTTCACTAAAAATGTTGGCTTGGCATTTCTTGATATTTTTCCTAAGCTAGTGCGTCGCAATATGCTCCAACATTGGACACGAGAGCAACGCGAGCATCAATTGAGAAAACGTGGATTTTATGCCGAATTTAATTTGGTTTACGATCGCGGCACAAAATTTGGCTTGATGACAGGCGGAAATGTAGAAGCGATTTTGATGTCGCTGCCGCCAGTGGCGAAGTGGGATTAATGCTTTAGGCTAATAGCAGTTTCAATTATCAAATCTTCTTGACCAGCCACAACGCCTCTTTTTCCAAGAGCAAAAAATAAATCTCGCGGATCTAAATCATATTCTTCCGCCACTCTCTCAACATGTTTTTTGAAGCCAGAAAAAACCCCCGACAAACCGCTTATAATACTGAGAGAATCAATAGTTGGCACGGTTTGAATCATCTCTTTAGCCGCCATATCTGCAGCATCAAGCATTTTATAAAAATCGATCCCAGTATCGTATCCAAGCTTACGCAATACGGCAACCAACACCTCTAATTGCGTATTGCCAGCGCCAGCACCGAAACCTCTCGCAGTACCGTCTAGCATGGTTGCGCCAGACTCGATTGCGGCTATAGAATTTGCTATAGCCATTCCTAAATTATTATGCCCATGAAACCCAACTGGTATTTTTAGAGTTGCCACAAGAGCTGCTATTCTTTCTTTTACGTCGTGCGGAAGATATGTGCCAGCTGAATCCATTATAACTATTGCTTCAGCGCCGTATGATTCCATCTTCGCGGCTTGTTTGGCAAGCTCTTCTGCGGATACCATATGACTCATCATCAACACTCCATAAACCGTTTTATCTTTGCTGCGCAGAAAGCTTATATGATTTTGCGTAATATCAGCTTCGCTGCAATGCGATGCGATGCGGAATACGTCCACCCCTAGATCTATCGCACCTTTTAGGTTTTTTTCTATTGTAGAAAATCCGGGAATGCTATGTATGCCGAGCTTACTTTTTTTCAAATGCTTTCTGGCAATTGTTAGCATGTCAAAATCGGTTTCTCGACACTTTCCAACTAGCAAGGAAGACGCGCCAATGCCGTTACCATGCCCAACTTCTACGATAGGAATTCCTGCCGCGTCTGCATATTCGCAATAATTTTTTATCTGCTCTAGCGTTAACTGGTGGCGAGCCGCGTGATTGCCGTCTCTAAGCGTTGGATCGCTGATAATAATTTTATTTTTTTTAGGCATAATATTATTCGTTATGATTTAAGCGATATTCAACGGGGCCACACAATGTATCAATTTTTCTAGCGATTTCTTCTGCTGCAGCAACGGCGGCGCAGTTTATAATATCAAGATTTCCCGCATATTCTGGCAAGAAATCTCCCTTGCCCGATACTCTAACCGTAACTACAATACGATTATTTTCAAAAACAGGTGCAACCAACAATTTGTAGCCCGGAACATAGGTTTGGATTTTTTTAATTACAGCATCTATTTTTTTTGACAGGCCTTCAATATCGGGCTTATCAACTTCAGCAAATATTGTGGTTTGCATATGTATGCAAGGCGTTGCTGGGTTAAGATTCAATATTGTTTTTGTGTTATTGCAGCCAGAAAATAATGCTAAAGCTTTTTCAGTAGTGTGAATATATTCATCAAGATTTGCCCTTGTGCCTGCGCCAGCGCTAAGCGAGGCAATGCTTGAAACCACTTCAATATATTTTGTATCGCCGTGAGTTTGTGCAATTGCATGAGCAATTGGTATCGAAACTTGGCCGCCGCAGCTAATCATGTTAATGTTGATATGCTCTTGATTTAACATACTGAGATCGTTAATAGCAGGAACAAACATTTGCCCAATATTTGACGGCGTCATGTCTATAACAATTTTTCCGAGAGCCTTTAAAATTTCCCAATGAGTTCTGTGAGAAGAGGCGGAAGTAGCATCGAAAACTAAGTCGCAGCAATCAGGATTATCGATGATTTCGTTAATGCCGCGATCAGAAATATTCACGCCTAAATTTCTCGCCTTAATCATGCCGCTAGATTGGCGGTTTCGGCCTATAAACACAGTGCATTCAAGATATGGAGACTGCAGCACTTTCATCAATAAATCGGTGCCAATATTGCCAGTTCCAATAATCGCTACTTTTAGTTTTTTCTCCGACATATTTAATCCCTTATGCAGTTTGATTTATATTCGTCTCTTGGCAAAAATGGAAACATGTCGTCATATGGCATCGACATCATTTTTCCGTCATCCATTTTTTTAGAAGCAACCCTAGGAATTAAAAGCTGTTCTTTAGGAGTCATAACTTCACAAATAACAGCGCCTTTGTAGGAGTGTAGTTCTTTTATTTTTTCTTCCATCTCCGCGATATTACTGATGCGAATAAATTTTATGCCATAAGCGAAGGAAATTTTTTCAAGATCTGGGCAACTCACGCCAGACTTAGCGTCAATTCCGATCATTCGCCCTTCCATAAAATTATTTTGCGTAAGGCGAATCAGTAAATAACCATCATTGTTTAATACGACAAACTTAACTGGTAGTTTATTTTGCACGATCGTTTGCAATTCTTGAATATTGAATTGAAAAGAACCATCGCCAGAAATGCAGTAAGTATCGCCAGCATGTGCAGATGCGACACCTACAGCAGCAGGAGTGTATCCCATTGTTGAAAGCCCGCCAGTTATAACGCATCTTTGCCCGTATTTCACTTTAAACGCTTGCGCAAAAACATGAAAACAAGAGCCTGTATCAACAACAAAAACATCGTCCTTCAGCATATGTTCTGAAAAAACTCTCATAAAATGATAAGAATTAATGCCTTCTTTTTCATTTATATATTCTGGCAAATCTACAGGATATTTTGCGCGCCATTCTTGTGTTTTATCATACCAAGCTTGGTTGCTCATTTTGTAAGAACCGACTTTTTCTATTAAGCTATTCAAAAATAATTTTGCGTCAGCATTTATGGCTAAATCAGGAATTACTGAGGGTTTTTCTAATTCCTTGCGATCAATATCAATGCTAATTTTTTTGGCGTATCTGGCAAAATCTTCGTAATCATATCCAACTAAACCAATGCCGAGTCTGCAACCAATGTTAATTAATAGATCGCAATTTTGTATGGCAAAATTTGCTGGCCTATCGCCATATGTTCCGGGCTTGCCGACAAAATTTGGATGATCATCACCAACAAGATCCATGCCAAGCCTTGAAGTTATAATTGGTATTCCCGTTTTATCCAAAAATTTATGCAATAAATCGATAGATTCTGACAATCTGATTCCAGCTCCCGCAAGGATTAGGGGCCTTTTAGATTGCTTAATTAACTTTATAACTTCATCTGCTGAATCTGATATATATTGTGTATCCAAGAAATTAATTTGCGCTGGTGGCGTGAATCCCTCATATTCATCGGGATTAAAAGTAGCACCTTGTATATCGATTGGAACCTCTAGCCACACGGGCCCAACGCGACCAGATTTTGCCTCATAAATTGCCCTTTCAACGTGATACCGAACTTTCGTAATATCATCAAGCATCGCAGCATATTTGGTAACTTGTTCGAATATTGGCAAAGTGTTAAAGCCCTGCATAGCGAATTGTCTAGGACCGTTAACGATTGCCTGCGAAACTTTTGATTGGCCAGAAACAATCACGCAAGGAGAAGAATCAACAAATGCACCAACAACCCCAGTTAAAGTGTTTAATGCCCCCGGGCCAGCGGTAACATAGGCCAAGCCCAGCTTTCCTGTATATCTTCCATAAGCCTCTGCCGCCATAGCTACGGATTGCTCATGATGACAGCAAGTATATTTCTGCTTACCATGACGCAAAATCGAATCTGTTAGATGCATAATCATGCCACCAGTAATTAGAAAAGCATGTTCAGCTCCCGCTTCAAATAGTGAATTATTTATGTAATCGCTAACTTTTATGTTCATTATTTGCTATAATTTTCGATGAATAATTCGCAAGACTCGTGAATGTGATTGATCATTTCTTGATTCAATCCATGATGACAGGCAATCAAAATTCCACCCGCCATAACTCTATCTGCCTCAGGATAACCATTTTTGGCCTTCCTCATCTCGATATTTTTAAACCCCGGTTGTCTAGTAATATTTCCAGTAAAAATAACTCTGGTTTGAATATTTCTTTTTTCCAAAAATATCTGCATCGCTTCTCTAGAAAATGGCGCCGTATCTTTAATTGTTAAAGGATAAGCAAGCCAACCAGTTCTAGTGTTGGGAGTTTGTTTTGGCAAAATAAAAAACTCTTCGTATTTCTTAAAAAATCTGTTATGAGTATTAAAATTTACAATCCTCTCATCAATATTTTTTTGCAATTTATTCAATTGTATTAATCCAAAAGCAGCCCCCATCTCAGATGGCTCTAGATTGTGACCGATTTCTTCGAACACAAATTTTTTGTCATAACTTATACCGTCAAGTTTGATGTTGAATCTGTTTTCTATCGCCTCAGATTCAACATAAAGTGAAGAGCTGCGACCCCAAGAGCGCAGAAGCCTCGCCCTTCTTTCATGAGCATCATCATTAAGGCAAATCATACCGCCATTGCCAGCGCAATTTATAAGATGGGAGCCGTAAAAACTGGCGATAGTAATATCGCTATAATGGCCAATTGGCTTGTCGTTGAATGTTCCGCCAAGGGTATCCGCCGAATCCTCAATAACTTTTAGATCATATTTTTTGATAATCGGTCGCAACGCTTCCCAATTAACAATGTTGCCCAGTAAATTTGGTGCAACAATCGCTTTTGTTTTGGGAGTGATCATTTCTTCAACCTTCGCAGGATCGATGCAATAGGTGCCCTCACTCGTATCAATAAAGACAGGCACTAAACCATTCTTCACAATGTAGCTAACCGTAGTTGAGAATGTTAAAACTGGCGTGATAATTTCGCTGCCTTTTGGAAAATCCATAATTTCCATCGCCAACATCAAAGCCGACGAGCCAGAATTAACCATGAGTCCATGTTTTTTATCAAACATTTTTGCGACTCTAGCTTCAAACTCCCTAACGTTTTTACCCATTTGAGTTGAGGTTTTCAAAACCTTCACCACAGCATCTATTTCTTCTTTGCCATGAACCGTCATTCCATATGGAACATGGATACAATCTTTATTCTCACTCATTATTTTAAGTTTTATTTTACCAAATTTTCCATGGAGCTTTATTTTGCTGCCAAAGATTTTCTAAATGAATTTTATCACGCTGCGTATCCATCGCATACCAAAAATCGTGATGTTTAAAGGAAAGTAATTCACGATCTTTTGCCAATGCTCGCAACGGCTCTTGCTCTAGAATTATGCCATCTCCATCTGGAATATAATCGAAGATTTTTTGTGAAAAAACAAAAAAACCTCCACTCACATAATTTCCATCGCCAGAAGGTTTTTCTTGAAATTGTTCGATAGTTTTATCATCAGAGGCGATTCCTAAAACTCCAAATCGCCCCGCAGGCTGTACGGCAGTTAAGGTTGCGACTTTTTTATTTTGTTTATGAAATTCAATCAGTTTAGCGATATCAACATTTGAAACTCCATCTCCATAAGTGAAGCAAAAATTTTCTTCGCCCTGAAGGTAGTTTTTGATTTTTTTAATACGCCCGCCAGTCATGGTGTCTTCGCCAGTATCGACTAGAGTTACTTTCCACTTTTCAGAATTATTATTGTGTATGATCTCACTATTGTTCGCCAAGTCAAAAGTAATGTCCGACATATGGCGAAAGTAATTGGCGAAATATTCTTTCACCACATATCCTTTATAGCCAAGGCAGATTATGAATTCGTTAATGCCATGAGCCGAATAAGACTTCATTATGTGCCACAAAATTGGCTTGCCACCAATTTCAACCATTGGCTTTGGCTTTAGAGTTGTTTCTTCACTAAGCCTTGTTCCAAGGCCACCCGCCAGTATTACTGCTTTCATAAATTATTAAAATTAATTTCGTTGCATGAAAATAAGAAATTAGTAGGAAGCGTGTTCTCATCAATCTCTTTTATTTCGTAAACTTTATCTCCTATTGCATAACACTTATAGCCAATTTTCCCTAGAATATTAACCAATTCATTTGGATGATATCCAAAGCATTTTGACCATTTTCTTAAAAGCTCAAGAAATATTACGGGTTTAAATTTTAAAATAGACTGCATTGCCCCTTCTATTACTAGTTTTTCAGCGCCCTCAACATCACATTTGATGAAGTCTATGTTGTCTATTTTTTTATCTATACAAAATTTATCTAGGGTTAGTGACCTTGTTTTTACTTTTTTATAGTTAGAAGATTCAGAAATGTTTTTGATCGAACTTTTTCCGGTGAATTCTTCATCATAAAACAATTCTACATCAGCTTCTATATTAGAGAGGCATATATTGTGAGCGGATACATTTTTGATATTGTTGATTGAAATATTATCAACCAATTGTTCATAAACAAATGGTATTGGCTCAAAAGAGTGAATCGTTGAAGAGGGCGCAACTCTTGACATTAATAAAGAATAAAAACCAATATTGGCACCAATATCAAAGGTAGATTTTGACTTAGATGACAAGTCGCTAATTATTTTTCTTTCGTATTTTTCATAATCACCAAAATTGATAATTTCTATAGGAGCTATTCTTCTGTCGTAGCTTTTTGTTTTAATTATAAATTGAGATTCTTTATAGGAAATTGCAAAATTTATATAGTCTTTTTTGATCTCAATAGATTCTATTGGGGTATTTTTTATTACTTCGCAGTAATCGTATAGACTTCTATGATAAAGAGACATTTGATCTATGTAAGTCTGCTTCTCAAGATTGTTAGATTTGAAAGCGGATATTAATTTTTTCATAAGTTATGCGCTGAAATTTATCAAGTAAGTTTGCCGTTGTGCCAATAATTGCTTAATGCTGCTTATTAAGCAAATAGTGAGTTATAGTTCTTTTGAAGCCAGACTTGAGGTCAAATTTTCCTCTCCATCCAAGGCGGGATAATTTTGTAACGTCAGGAACAACCCTATTGATGCCTGAAGACTTTGCCCCTCCCTTTGTGGCCGTGACGACGTTAACTTTTAAGTCAGGCATAATATTGCTCACAATATGCGCTAAATCAATGATACTGATTGCATCTTGCGAGCTTCCTACATTCCAAGCCTGATTAGGATATTTCGATGAAATGATTGCTAATAAAGCTGTGGTGAAATCTGCAATATAGCAAAATGCGCGAACCGCTGAACCATCGCTATTTACAACAATATCTTTTTGATTAACTACAGAATCAACGAGATCAGCAAATATTCTGCCATCGTCCATTCTCATTCCGGGGCCATAAGTGTGAAATGGCCTTATAATGCTAAAATTTTTGTTATTTACCTTACACCACGAAGCAAGAATATTTTCTGCCATTCTTTTGCTTTCAGAATAACAAGACCTTATATCCAGTTGATCTAGGGAGCCAATATAATCCTCTCCAACATTTTCGATGCCACCAACATCGCCATAAACAGAAGCGCTGCTAATAAATGCTATATTTTTTACTTGCTTAACCTCAGCCAATTCAAGCAACTTAAGCATTCCGATGCAATTGGCACGAAAAACATCTAGCGGATCTTTCATGTAAGACGTTGGACTGCCGACGCTGGCACCGTGAATGATGTAATCAATTTCGTCTTTAATTATATTGTGATCGAAGGTTGATATATCGCTTTCAATTGCGATTAACTTTGGATTTCTAGAAAATTCACTGAACAGTGCGTCAAATCTTTCCTTGTTTCTAAACACAACAAAAACCTTGCCACTAGTGATTTGTAACAATGCCTTAATAACAAAAGAACATAACATTCCTGATGCGCCAGTGACCAAGAAATTTGATTTATTTAATGCTTCAAAGTTTATAAAACCTGACTCTTTTACTGATTTTATATCCTCATCAATTATCGAGTTATTCATTTTAACATTTATTTTACACTTTTAATAAACTCAGAAATTGTATTATGCATATGAGCAATCATCTCATCATTTAACCCATGATGACAAGCTAACAAAGTGCCTCCACGCATAATGTTATCAGCATTTTGCAAGCTTTGCGCTTTTCTCATTTCAAGATTTTTAAACCCCGGTTGTCTAGTTATATTTCCCGTAAAAACCACGCGAGTTTGAATATTTCTCTTCTCTAAGAAAATTTGAAAATCCTTTCTTTTAAATGGAGCCGATTCTTTAACAATTACTGGAAAGGCCAGCCAACCAGTTCGCACACCTTTTGTTTCTTCTGGCAAAGTGAAGAATTCTTCATATTGCTTGAAGAAATTAGTTTGTGTCTGATAATTTTTTCTTCTTGTTTCAATATTTTTTTCTAAATCTTCAAGCTGCACCAAGCCAAACGCCGCACCAATTTCAGAGCCCTCAAGATTATAACCAATTGTTTCAAAAACAAATTTTGCATCATAAGAAATTCCATCAACATCAACGTTGAAGCGGTTTTCAATTGCCTCAGATTGCTCATCAAAAATTGAAGAACTTCTACCCCATGAGCGCAATAATTTAGCTTTGCGCAAATGCTCTTCATCGTTGACACACAAGGCTCCGCCATTGCCTGCGCAATTGATAATATGCGAACCATAAAAACTGGTGATTGACATATCAGACCATGCGCCACTTGACTTGCCATTAAGCGTGGCTCCGAGAGTATCGGCAGAATCTTCTAAAATTTTTAAGTTATGTTTTTTAGCAATCGCAGCAATTTTATCCCATTCACAAATGTTGCCGATAAGGTTTGGAGCTACAATAGCAACGGTTTTATCAGAAATCATTTCTTCAATTTTAGCGGGATCGATGCAATAGTTAGAAACTCCAACATCAACAAAAACTGGCACCAAACCATTTTTTACAATGCAGCCCACAGTTGTAGAGAATGTAAGCGCCGGCGTAATAACTTCTGAGCCCTTTTCAAAACCGAAAGATTCCATACCAACATAAAGCGCCGATGAGCCAGAGTTAACGTATATCCCGTGCTTTTTAGCAAAAAGCTGAGCGATTCTTGCTTCAAAAGCGCGCGAGTTTTTTCCCATTTGCGTGCCCTGTTTTAGGCAGTTAGTTACGGCATCAATTTCTTTTTGTCCGTAGACGGTTTTAGCGTAGGAGACTTGGATCATTTTGATAATTTTTAGTTATTAGTTGATTGAAGTTTAGCGATATAGCTTTGCGAATCTATTAAATCTTTATTCTTCTGTATTTTTTATTTTTCTATTTTCGATTACTTCTTTTGCGCATTGAGAAAAATATTTTAAATTCACCGCGATCATTCTCGATAAATAAAACAACGGAGCTGGCAAGGAATAAATAAACAAGCCCATAATTATTTTTGGATTTCTTGCTTTTAGTTTTTTGAATACATGAATCGCAATAGAAATTCTATCCTTGCGCCACCTTAAAAACCTAAGACTTTTGTATAATCTCTTTTTGCAACCTTTTATGTAAAGACTATAATCTTCTTGATCAAGAAAATCTTTTGTGACATATCCAACCCTAAAGGCATCCAACAAAAGATCGAATACTGTATTTACTTGCTTTCGATAATTCCAACTTTGCCTCATATTTATCGCAACGAAAGTTGTATCAATCATCTTTTTCGCAAAAGATATTTTTTCCATTATCAATATCATCTGAGGAAAAAAATTAGTTACAGCAGCGTCATAACTCAAGAAACTATCAAAAAAAAAGTCTTTTTTGAATATAAAATTTCCAATAAAGCTAATTTTTTCTATATTGTTGATAATATCTCGCGTCGTAGCTTCTTTAATATACTCAAAATCGCTATAAGTATTATTCTTTATTAAAATAAAATCACTATCTTCGCAATTTTTAATTACTTGAATTATTGATCTTATTCCATTTCTTGCAAAACAATCATCTCCTATCATTAGCAAATATTTACCAGAAGATTTAATTCCACAATCTAAAACATTTTGAAATGCGCCTAAATTTTTATCATTCCTAGAATAAACAATTTGCAAATCTTTGTTATTTACAAGAAAGTCTTTTACTTTTTTTTCAGTATCATCGGTAGAGCAATTATCCGATATTACAATTTCAATATCATCAAAACAACTCGAATCTCTTACCTGAAAAGCCATTTCACTTAAATTTTCTTTTATAAACTCTGAGTGATTGTATATTGGGCAGTATATGGTTAGTAATTTTCTTTCGCTCATAATGTATTAAATTTAACTATTTGATTGGAGGTAAAATTTACAATATCAGCTCGACTTTTATGATAAACCACATACCACTCAGCCGTAAATTTAATTGCATCAGCAAACTTTAATTTCGGCTTCCAATCAAGCTCTGATTTTGCTAAGCCGTTGTTTAGTTTTAAAATCCCAGCCTCGTGCAAAGCGTTGTCACGCTTGACTTCATAGGCACCGAAACCAATATCAGTGATAAACTGATTCGTCAGATTTTCAACATTAACCTCCGACTCGCTTTCGGGACCAAAATTATAAGCTTTAGCAAACTTATCGCCATTTTCATAAAGATTTTTTGCGAGCAATAGATATCCGTAAAGGGGCTCAAGGACGTGTTGCCAAGGTCTTATTGAATTTGGAGATCTAATCTCCACCTTCTTATTTTCACGAATTGCACGAAAAATATCGGGAATTATTCTATCAACAGAAAAATCTCCACCACCAATTACGTTGCCAGCGCGCGCCGTTGCAATTGCAGCGCCAGATTTTGCAAAAAATGATTTACGATAAGATGCGGTTAAAATTTCTGCGCATGCCTTGCTTGATGAATAAGGATCATGCCCGCCAAGCTTATCATCTTCTTTATAAGCATAATTAATTTCACGATTTTCATAACATTTATCAGTGGTCACATTAACCACCGCCTTTACAGATTCAACCTTGCGCGCAGCTTCCAAAACATTTAGCGTGCCGATAATATTTGTTTCGTAAGTAAAACGGGGATCGAAATAAGAGGCGCGAACCAACGGTTGCGCAGCCATGTGAATGATGATGTCAGGCTTAAAATCGACAATTTCTTTTTCTAGCAATTCGTGAATTCTGATATCTGCAAATGTTGATTTTGCTAGATTTTTTTCCAAGTCAATAATGTTGTAAAGGCTCTCACTTTCTGGCTTTAAAGCATATCCACAAACTTTTGCACCAAGCAATGAAAGCCACAATGAAAGCCATGAGCCCTTGAAGCCAGTGTGCCCCGTGATAAAAACTTTTTTATTTTGGAAGAATTGATTAAAACTCATTTCGTAGTTTAATTTTTTTATCTCGCTTTGCATCGTCTCATAACGCGAAATTTACTCAAGTAAAAAAGGAATCTACTCCCTAGGGATAAGACTTCATGACAAAACAGATTAAATGCACAATTTTCTACATTAATCGAGTAATCGCTATATTAATTTTACTTAGACGCAACCACTAATTCGATATAACTCCTCAAATCACGTTTCGCCTTCCAACCCAATTTCTCAATATTATGATTACTAGGAATCAAGGCCACCTGCCTCTCTCCCGGCCTTTCTGGCAACATTGTATAGCCGTTTCCAAACATTTTTGCCACCTCAATTATACTATATTTTTGATTTGACGATAAATGATATTCCTTATTTTTATTGGCATTAGAGATCAACAGCAAGCCATCTACAATATCTTCGATGTGAGTAAAAATTCTTTCTTGAATTCCAGGGCTTACGATTGTTAACAACTTACCAAGCTGAAATTGTTTTTTAAATATCCCAATTACGGTCGCATAATCGCCCTCTTCTAACTCTCCCTCGCCATAAACATTGTAAAAATAGGCTATTTCATATTGCAGACCAAACCACCTGTGATAATTCTTGATTAACTCAACAATTTTTGCCTTACACCATGAATAAGGCGACAAATTTTCATCCTCTCCATTATTACCAAACTTACTGCTTGAAGCAGAATAAATTAATTTTGTCTTGTTTCTAATGCAATAATTCAAAACCTCCGCAGTGCCGTGCATATTGGATTTCGTAACATATTCTATATCTTTAAAAGATGGCACAATGCGCGAATATTCTCCCAAATGATAAATAACATCAAACACCACCGGAAACTCAATTGAATTTATCTCCCAACTATTTTGATTATAATATGTAACGCCATCAACAAACGAAATCTCTCGTTGCATGAAGTTATTATCGATAACAAAAATATTTGCAGCACCATATTTTTGCGTTAATTTCTTCACCAGATGACTTCCAACAAATCCGCATCCACCAGTAACCAATATTTTCATAATTCTTTAAGTAAATTTCGATATATCTCAAAAGTTTGATCAACACTACTTTGCCACGAAAAATCTTTCAATCTTTTTAAGCCTTTATCTATAAGGTTTGAGCGCAAATTTTCGTCATACAATACCAACTCAACAGCATTTTTTATTGAATTATAATTCTTGGGCTCAAAATAAATTGCAGCATCTTTTGCAATTTCTGGAATCGATGACACATTGCTTGCGACCAACGGACAAGAGCAAGAAAACGCCTCCAATATTGGTAGCCCAAACCCTTCATATAAAGATGGAAAAACAAAGACTCGAGCATTTTTGTAAAGAACAATCATGTCATTATCGCTCAAAATTTTAAAATGCTGAACCTGATTTTTAAGATCAAGATTTGCAATAAATTCTAATTCAAAGCTATTAAATGGCTCGCCCGTGCAAACAAGTTTTAGATCTTGGTCACTAAGAAGAGTTTTACTAATTGCGTTTAAGAAAAAATAGAAATTTTTATAACCACCTCTATTGCCAACAAAGAGCAAATATTTTTCTGGCAATTTTTTCTTTAAATCAAAATTATCAATTTTATCTATATCTACACCTTCAAATGTATTGCCATGATATACGACCTCCACCCTACTCTCATCAATATCAAACAAGTTTATCAGATCGTTTTTTGTATTATGTGAAACCGCAATTATTTTTGCAGCTTTATGCGCTAATAATTTTTTATCTAGAGGAATATTATTTTTTGAGCTGAAAAATTCAGGAAATATTTCTGGCGTCATGTCATGAATATCAAGCACAAAAGGCTTATTGCCAATTCTTTCTAAAAAATATGGATCGTAATAAGTTGGATGAAATATATCAAAATCGCCTTTTTCTAAAGCTCTATTTGATAATTCTTGATTAGTTTTTCTGGTAAAATTTCTATATCTTTTTTTGCCAATTATTTTTTTGACTATTTTTTCATAATAACCTTCCGAATAAATCTGCGTAAAATTTATTTTATTCAGATGATAATTATTGTGATAGGCGATCGGCAAAGCAACCCCCATCTCGCGGCCTTGGCGCATTATCTCTAGATGCTTTGCAAAATAATTTGAAATTCCCCCAAATCGCTGCTCAAATATTTGATAATCATACAAAACTTTTAGTGACATAAATTTAAACAAATAAAAATCTTAGCAATTCAGCAATTATGATTCCAAAAATAATATACTTTGGTTTGGCTCTTTTTTTGCGCGAGGAGATGAGTTTTTTTACAAAAGAGTATTCGGTATATTTTAAGAAATTATTTTCGGCCGAAATAAAATTGGTTGCCTCAACGAATTTTACAAAATTATGCTCGTGGCTTTTCAGATCGAAATTCATCATATCGTGATCTGCGTGGCAATGCGTGCCACTTGAATCTAGGCCAATATTTTTTACTAAAGTTTTAACAGGAAATACGCAGTATAATTTATTCTTAAACATGTGCCACCCCACCTGAATATCCCAAGTATCTATCTTGCCCAGCATTTGTTTTCTTAGCATCTCAAATAAATTATCGCCTTTTTTTCTAAACTCTTTTTGTATTTTTTTATCATTTTTTATTGAGGCGTAATCTGCAACTTTAAAATCAACTTCATCCCACCGATCCTTCCAAGTAGCCCATCCCCAAGAAGATATGCGTGAAACAAAAAAAACATCATGCCGATAATTTTTTGGTTTTTTATAATTATGATAATTGAATCCTGTGACAGAAAATATTTTTTTATCATCCTGATAAAAATTCAAAGCTCGATTAATAAAGCTTAAAAAGTTTGATGAAGTGATAATATCATCTTCCAAAACAATTGCTCTGCCATGAAGATTAAGAACCTCGCCAACACCTTCTATCACTGATTTCGCAAGCCCTTTATTAAGACTAAGTTTTTTTACAAAAACATTTTTAAAGCCCTCAACATGGTCAATTACTTGATAAACTTGTTTGATCATTTCGAGATCTTTCTCGCCCCTTGGGCCATCGCAAAAAATGAATAATTCACTTTCCTTGGCAAGATCATTATTTTTTAACGCCGCGAGGGTTTGCTCTGTATGACTCGGACGATTATAAACAAATAAAACTATCGGCGCTAAATTATTTAATGATGACATTATTGAAGATTATTTTGTATATAGACGCAGTCTGATTCGGTTTTTGACCGCATGAATTTAGGTATTTTTTTATCCAGACCCTTTATTTTCAAGATCTCGTAAAACAATCCATTATTAGAAAATTTCTTATTTTTACCAATTAATTTATGTATATATTTTAGAGCGCGATATTTTGCTAGAGATATCAAGATAGATGGATTGGCGCTTTGCAGGCGCGGCTTCTTCTTGCACAATAAATGCAAGAAGCCATTGGTATAAAACTCTAAACCAAACTTTTGCGCAATCACAGAAAAAGTTTTGACCGAATAAAATATTATATGCTGACCACTATCTCTAGAATAATACCACCAATCTTTCTCGGGCAATTTATCGCATGGAATTAATGCTGTTGTGAATAAAATATTGTCGGTTCTTTTAAGCATTTCTTCAATTTCTGTCATCGGATCGACAAAATGCTCAAAACTCTCAAATGATGTTACTACTTCATATTTTGCGCTTTTATTATCGCTAGATTCAAAGCCTTTCGCCAAAAGATTCTGGCAATGCTTATCCTCCCAGAAAAAATTAAAACCGAGATCGCGCATCATTCTAACAAATATTCCATATCCGCCAGCGTAATCTAAAAAACATGCATCTTTGTTGAAGAGATAGAATAAAACTACTGAGGCTTGATCGCGCAATACCTCATTTCTTTTCATCAATCCAGTATCTGTAGCCGCAATAGCCGAGGAATAAGCTTCTGCAAGCCAATACGGCTCTTGTGTTTGAATAAAATTACAATTTTGACAATGATAATAATCAACATCATATTTATTTAGTATTTTGGCACTAAAAATTTTTACACTGTTTTTTTGACAGATTTTGCAATTATTGGTCATCTAGAAATCGAGTGAGTTTTTGTCGCTAACCACCACTTCTCTGCGCGGCATTGGAATGTGAATATTATTTTCCTTCAACTTCTTCCACAGCGCAATATAAGCCTCGCTTCTTACGGGCATGCGGCCTTTCGTGATATCGCTAATCCAAAAATACAACATCATCTTAATATCATATTCACCAAACTTCGTAACATAGCATTCAATTTCGGGATAACTTAAACAGCGCGAATTAGACTTCGCCACTTCGTGCGCCACCTCAATCACCTTGTCTAAATCGCTGCCCTGCGCAACCGCAAATTCAATTTCGATGCGCGCGCGATTATTGGAGTATGTCCAATTCGTAACTTTATTGATAATTAAATCTTCGTTTGGCACCATGATTTCTTTGCCGTCGAAGCACTCTATCACTGTGTAGCGACCGCCAAAATATTTTACTACGCCAAAAATTCCGCCATTGTCAATCTCAACCCAATCGCCAATTTCGATTGATTTTTCGAACAATAAAATAATTCCGCTAATAAAGTTTGAAGCGATTTTTTGCAAACCAAAACCAATACCCACACCGATCGCACCGCCTAGAACCGTAAAGGTTGTGGTATCGAAGCCCAATGTTTTTAAAATTATCACCGCAACAATCGCATAAACAAAAATATCGATAAATTTACTAATAATGCCCTTGGTATTCGGCTTGATGTTTTTGCTGCTTTCAACGAAAGATTTACTTTTTTTGGTAATCAGGCTCGATAACCAAAAGACAAGTAGCAGAACGATGAAAGATTTAAGAATTAGATAGACTGAAATCCGCACTGTTCCTAGCTTTAGCGCATATTGATCGAGAAAATCTGCGGCCAAATCCAGCATTCCAAAAATATCCAAAACCATCGCTGGCATCAAAATAATTCCTACCACATTGGCTATCAGGGCACTATTTGCCGAGATGCGCAAAAAACGCAGAAAAGAAAATAGCAAAATTAATTTTAGCGTGGTTAAAAATAGAATCGCTTCTTTAAAAAATTGCTCATAAATCGAAAGACCTAAAATGAGAAAAATTGCTGTAATTAGCGGATAGGCTAAAGGCACAATATATCTGGTAACAATGCGATTTAGTTCAACATTTTTGCGCAGCGATAGGGCGATAATTTTTGGCAAGAATAATGCCTTGATAAGACGATAAAAAAGGTAAGAAAGTGCGAAGCATAGAATCAGCCCCAGAGACTGCCAATAAAGGCTAGAGCTCAATACCGTTTTTTCAACTGCGAAGAAAATTTTATCGTATTCAATCATGCGCTTTAAAGTGAGTTGAAATCGTGTAAAAATTATGATTCATGGAAGGCGTAAATCTGAAAATAACACCACTTTAAAATAATTACGAGAATAATTTACAAGTATTTAAAAGAAGCCAAAATTTGTCGTTACATCAAAATAAACCGCCTGATTTTCGCGATAGTGATTTTGCAATAAAACTGATTTATTTGCCACCCAAGCCATGGTTAAATTTGCAACTAAATTTTTATGAGAAAAGCTTGTTTTAAAGCCGCCACCAGAAAGCCTTCCACCTTGATTAATTCCATGCATTTTGATATAGCCATAATCATAAAATGGCGTGATAGAAAAATTATATAGGCTCGCAAAGGCAGACGAATACTGCTTTGGCAGCAGCGGCACCAAAACCTTTCCAACATTAAAACCTACTTCATTTTTAACGAGATATCCAGCATCACCACCAATTGAACCACCTTCAAAACCGCGCACCGTATAGGCCCCACCCACAAAAAACTGATCACTAGAATATAATCTTTGTTGAGCAAGCTGGCTATCCAAACTTAAAGCATAGCTAAACGGAACCTTTAAAACTGGCATCTCTAACTGTTGCGAATAATTAGCGTAAAATTTAAGCATCTGAAATTGCGAATGCGCCGATTGGTCTGAAATATCGCCGCTATCTTTGCGTGCACCTAGAGCCTTCAGGCCTCTAACATAGCTTGGCTTCAATAACATAGCTCCTTTTTCAA
>CAMCAW010000025.1 GCA_945872855.1 Rickettsia typhi
GTGCCTTCTTAAACCCAAACTCATTCGCAGCAAAAATATCCACCACCGCTTGCTTCTGATCATGCCCCACCTCTACCACCACAGGCCCTGCTGGCTTTAAAAACCCCGCACTTTCCTTAGCAATTCTGCGATAAAAATCCAAACCATCAACGCCACCAACAAGCGCCAATCTTGGCTCAAACAACCTCACCTCATCAGCAAGATTCTCAATTTCTGCCTCTGGAATATAAGGCGGATTAGAAATAATTAGATCGAATTTTTTCGCCCCAACATTGGCGAATAAATCAGACTGCATCAACTCAAAACGATGCTGCAATTGATGGGCGGAAGAATTTTTTTGCGCCACCTCTAATGCTTCCAAGCTAATATCCACACCACTCGCCATTGCATTAGGAAAATTTTTAAGCAATGTAATCGATAAACACCCAGAACCAACCCCCAATTCTAAAATTTCTAATTTCTGGTTTTTATCAGGAAACATTTCGCAAGCAAGTTCGATCAAACTTTCTGAATCTGGCCTAGGGTCTAGCACGCTGCTGCTAACAAAAAAATCCAAACCATAAAACTCACGCTGCTCTAAAATATGCGAAACAGGCTCACGCGCTTGCCTGCGCACAACCACGCGCCAGAAGTCTTCCAGCTGGTTTTCTGTAAGCTCTAAATTGGGATTGAAAATGATTTTCTCTTTAGAAAAAGATGTGACATGTCGCAGCAACACTAGAGCATCAATAGCCGCACTCTCTATATTACTTTGTTGCAATTTATTTTGAGCAAGGATTAATGCAGTGGATATTTTCATTTTTCTTAAATTACACGCCAAATAAAAAGGGCGGACACATGGCCCGCCCTCCCTACATAATAGCGCTTATACAACGATTAGAACTTTCCTAAAATTTCACGTAAAGGAGTTTCGTTAATTACGAACTCAAGATTTTTTTCACGACGCATTTCAAATACTGCAATATTGTCTTTTGAAAGCTGATTTTTTATCGATAATTCTTTCGCAATATTAGGCAATCCCGCAGAAACTTTTTTCAAGAAATCTTGATATGCCGCGCCATAAGATTGTGAAGATTGCGCTGATAAATCAGCCGATTGAACTTCTGGCATGATTTGCTTTTGTTCGGCAATTTGCATGAAGCCAGTTTTAACGTGATCAGTTAATTTATCTAAGTTTTCAACTCTGATAGTGATAAAGCCTGAAGGAAGATTATCGTCTTGAAAATAGTTAACTTGGCCGTTAAGAGAAATTTTGTAAAGCGAGTTAGAAAGCTCTACATTGTTAACTTTTACTGCTCTGCTATATTGCGTAGCAACTTCTTGTATTTGGGCTGGGTCCACTAACGGAACAGCCGATTGCTGCTCGTTTTTTGTTGGAGTTAAAATATATTCGATATCAATTAATAAGTTGCCTTTTACAACATCATTTTTAGCAACAACATTCGCAACATCTATAGTAGGAAGTGCGGCTGCAGGGGCTGCAGCAGAATCAGTTGATGCAACTGGAGCGGGAGCGGGAGCGGCAGCAACAGGCACAGCTGCAGCAACAGCGCTAGCCACATCTTGCGGCGCAACACCAGCCGCAGCATTATTAACAACAGAAGGGTCGCTGCTAATCATAGCAGTAGCAGCGCCACCACCAATTGAGATTTCGCCAGTCTTAATTCCATCGATAATTTTTTTCTCAGAAGAATTTCTGTAAATATCAAGAACATCAAACCCTTCAATTTCTTTTACAGCAACAACAAGTTTAGAAGTGATTTGGTCATTTGCATCGATTGATGAATCGAGATTTACAGTTGAAGAAGCTGCTGAATAAAGAATATTTTTATCAACATCAAAAACTCTGTAACCATTGTCGGAGTAGGTGAAGTTAGACACCATTCCATCGGCAATTGCAAAGGCAATTTGTGGATTTTGATTAAATTCAATGCTGCCAGCGTTGCTTTCGGCATCTTGCACCATAACTTTATCGAGCAACTCAACTGTAAAATTGCTGCTGAAAATTCCTGAAACAGCTTCAAGATGCTTTGCAGTAATTTGATATTTGCTAAAAGCTGGATTTGGAATTGTGAATTTTAAATCTTTGATAACAACTTTTTGTGAAAGCGGATATCCAACAACTTTCATCTCGCCAACAGAAACAGTGGTGCCGTTTTCGGCAACAAAATTATTGAGGTGCTTTTCGAGTTGTCCAGTTTTGAAAAACCAAAAAACACTATGCACTAAAATTGCAACTAGCAACACTACCACTAATTTTATTAAGATGCTTCTATTCATAAATTTGTTTAATTTTATTTGTTAAGCGAAACATTACGAGTCTCATCTGGCACCACCAGAGTAAGGCCGTTTAACTCTTTGGTCATAATAATTTGGCAGCCCAAACGTGAAGTTGGGGTTAATCCGAAAGCGAGGTCGAGCATGTCTTCTTCGTCTTCACTAGGGGCTTCGAGCATGTCGTAATATTTTTTTTCAACAACAACATGGCATGTAGAGCAAGCAAGGGAGCCTTCGCAAGCGCCTTCTAGATCTATATCATTATTGTGCGCAGCTTCAAGAACCGTTGTGCCAAGCGGAACAAGGAACTCTTTTGGTTCACCTTTTACGATAAAAATAATTTTAACAGTCTCTGACATTAGGAAAGCATTGGGTTCGCGAGATTTACTTCACGAATTAAGTTATAATGAATGGAAAAATTGAATACTAAAAAAATGAATTTAAAAGACAAAATATTTCTTTACAAGATTTTATAGTAGATCAAATTTTGTCGCGATTGGCACATGATCTGAAGGCTGCGTTGCGATACGAAAATCTTTGTAAATTTTCATTTCTTGAATATGGTTTTTTAAATTTGGTGTGGCCCAAATATGATCGAGCCTACGACCCTTGTTAGCCTCTAGTGGCGCGGCTGCGCGATAGCTCCACCAGCTGTAAAGTTTTTGCGATTCATCAACAAACATGCGGTGCGTGTCAATAAAATCAAGGCTTGCTTGCATGTTGGTGAGTTTTTCAACTTCGATTGGCGTGTGCGAAACTATTTTTAATAATTGCTTGTGCGACCAGACGTCGTGCGGCAGCGGAGCAATATTAAAATCTCCAACGATGATAATTTTTTTGTCTTTTTGCGGCGCGAAATATTCGCCCATCCAATCGACAAATTTTAGTTTGTGATCGAATTTATTATTGAGCGCAACATCAGGAATATCACCGCCCGCTGGCACATAAAAATTATGCAATTCAACTTCGCCAATTTTAGTTTTAACCGCAACAGAAATGTGGCGTTTGTGGCCATAATTTAGAATATCGATTGCACCAATTTTGCGCAGCGGAACTCGCGAAATAATCGCTACACCATTGTAAGATTTTTCACCCGCAAACTCTACAAAATCATAGCCTAAAGCCTGCACTGCGAGCAGCGGAAAATCTGCGTCGCAAACTTTAGTTTCTTGCAAGCAAATTATGTGCGGATTGGATTGCTTGACAAACTCGGCAAGCAAAGGCAGGCGCAAACGCAGCGAGTTTATATTCCACGAGACAATTTTCATGCGCGGCTATTTCTTGTAAGTTGACGACCTTCATCAAAAACCTTAGCTGCTGGCTTGTGCGCAACTGTTGCAGGACTATTTTTGTCGGAAGATGGAGTTTTTTCTTCTTGATTTTGATCTATAGATTTCGCAACACTCTTGCTCGCAGAAGCTTGCTGCTCTTGCGATTTCTGCTTTTCTGGAGCCATCGATTTATCACCAGAAAGCGCTACAATATCTTTTTCCAAACCTTCTACGCGCTTCATAGTCTCGCGCGAAGCACCAAGCGCAAAACCCGCCACTCCCGCTCCCGCTCCCGCTCCAGGAAGTGCGCCAACCCCTCCAAACACAGCACCTATAGCAGCACAAAAACCAATGATCGCTGCACCAACAGCTACTCGGTGCCGATCTATAAAACTTGATATACGATAATTAATACCACTCTTCAATTCTTCTACCTCTTCTTGCTTTTGCTTCAAAGCAGTGTCGCTGCTAGATATTTTTGTTGCTTCTTGTTTTGACTCTGGAATAGCGCCACTGCTAAGTTCTGAGATAATGTTATTGTTTTTTACTTCGTCTATCATAAATACTTTTTATTAGGTTAGAGTAATAAGCCGAGGGAAAATAATCTTTGGCTCAGAAATTTTATGTCCTGCAAGCAAGACATATTTTTTATCAACGCAAGCCATTTTACGCGAATTTTGATCTAGTTGCAAGAAATCGATTATTTGCGCTGATAATTTTGGCAAAAACGGCTGAAAACTTATCGCAATTATACGCAAACTTTCAGCAATTGTTGATAGAACTAAATTCATTTCTGCGATTTTTCCGTCTTTTTTTAAACTCCACGGAGCCTTGTCGTTAATGAATATATTGCACATTGAGGCAAAGTGAATTATTTCGCCAATCGCTTGATCATAGGCGAATTCGTTCATTTTTTGCGCCAGTTTTTCTTGCAAAACATAGCCGTGTTTTAGCAATTCTTGACCCTCGTCGAAGCCTTTAATATCAACGATTTCACCGTTTCTGTAAATCATTGTTAAAGAGCGCTGAACCAGATTTCCAATATTATTCACCAATTCTGCATTAACGCGAGTTATAAGATTTGCGCGCGAATAATCGCCGTCATTTCCAAATGGAACTTCGCGTAATAAAAAATATTTGAAATATTCGATAGCGGTTTCTTTGCTAGAGCCAAGCGACTCTATCCAATCGATTTCTTTTAGCGGATCGATTACATTGCCAACAGATTTCGAGATTTTTTGGCCTTGATTTGTCCACCAACCATGGGCAAAAATTGAATGCGGCAAAGGCAAATCTGCGGCCATCAAAAACGCGGGCCAATATACGGCGTGGAAGCGCAAGATGTCTTTGCCCACAATGTGAACTGGCGAGAACGAAGTGTTGCACCAAAAATTTTGGTAGAGTGCATTTTTTTCATCAGGAAAACCGAGGGCAGAAAGGTAGTTTGTAAGTGCGTCGAGCCAAACATACATGATGTGCGATCCGTTGTCGCTTGAGGCTTCGTTATTTGTGGCAGAAATTTCATGCGATTCGCCAAGCTTAGAGCTATAAGCTTTCGGCAAAGGAATTCCCCACTTAAAAGAAGTGCGCGAAATTGATAAATCGCGCAAGCCCCCACGCACAAAAGACAAAACTTCATTCATCTTCGATTGCGGTTGAACGAAGTCTGGAGCGGCTTCATACAACATCAATAATTTATTTTGAAAGGCCGAAAGCTTGAAAAAATAACTTTCCTCTTTATGCCAAGTAACCTCTGCGCCCGTTGGAGCCCTGCCCTCAACCAATTCATCTTCGCCATAAAAAGCTTCGTCGCGCACGGCATACCAGCCTTCATAAACATCTTTATAGATGAAGCCTCGCTCCTCTAAGCGCCGCCAAAATTCTTGCGCGCATGTTTTGTGGCGATCTTCAGTGGTGCGAATAAAATCATCATGCGACAAACCCAATGTTTGCGCCAGCTCGCGGAACTTTGCCGAAACCTGATCGCAAAATTCTTGCGGCTGCAAACCGCGCGCCAAAGCAGATTTTTCTACCTTCTGCCCATGTTCATCAGTGCCAGTTAAAAAACGCACATCCATGCCTTGCAACCTTCTAAATCGGGCCTGAACATCGCATGCAATTGAAGTATAAGCATGGCCAATATGCGGCACATCGTTAACATAATATATTGGCGAAGTGATATAAAAATTTTGCTGACAACGATTGTTCATTGTTGATTTTTAATTGAGGATTAAGCATTATGAGGGCTTATTTTGCCTGAAGCCTTACAAACAATCAAGCCAACTTATGTTAAAAAATATTCACATAAAAAATTATCGTGGAATTAAAGATTTGAAGATTGATGATTTTAAGCGGATCAATCTTTTTGTTGGAGATAATAACTCAGGGAAAACTAGCGTGCTTGAGGCAATTTTACTTGGAACAGCTCCAAATATACTTCCTATATTTCACATCATTAATTTCAGAGAGTTTGGATTGCATGCAAACCTCGCGCAAGTTGATTTATCAAATCAAAAATTATGGCAAGAAGCAGAATACTTAATTTATGAAAAAAATATAAAAAATGGCTTTACTATCAACTCTAAATTTGCCAAACGCACTCTTGAACTTAAAGTTGAATTAAAAAATGAAGTAGAATTATTTCCTTTAACTCAAGAAGGATTAAAAGGTCGATCGATTTTTACTGCTCAAGATCAAATAAACAGTCTAGTCGCTTGTTACAGCGAAAACAATAAACCGAAAACCAAGCTAGGATTTTCTAGAAATGGCTCTTATCAAGACTTAGATTATTCGAAAGATGAGTTAAAAATATCTATAATTCAAAATAGAGTTATTAAAGCATTCGAGCTTTCTTACAACGAAGAATTGAAGCAATTAATTGATAGCAACTCTGAACAAGAAATTGTAGATGTCTTATCAAAAATTGATCCAAAAATAAAATGGATTAAAAAAAGCGGAGATGAAATCGTTTGCGATATAGGCAAAACCTCTCTCCCTCTTAAATATATGGGAGATGGAATAATTCAGATTCTTAATATTTTGCTAAAAATTCGTAATGTTAAAAATGGAATTTTATTAATTGATGAAATAGAAAACTGTCTACATTGGAAATCGCAAGAAGCCTTGTGGCACGCCATCTTTGAGGCTTGCGAAAAATTTAATGTTCAAATCATCGCCACAACTCACTCTAGCGATATAATAAAATCATTAGATAAAATATATCGCAAAGTTACAAAAAATAATAAAAAATTTGGCGAAGATAATATCAGAATTTTTAGAATTGAAAAAGATGATAATGGCTCGCAAGCTATTGAATTCAATGCCAAAATGATTGAATATTTAGTTGAAGATAATGGGGAGGCTAGATAATGAAGGGATTGATAATCGTTGAAGGTAAAGAAGATCAAAAATTTATTACAAAATTATTAGAGCTGATAAAAATCGATAATGATGTTATCGCGCAAGTATCCAATGAAAAACGCGGTAGTAAATTTCACGTAATTAATACCGATAATATTAGTAGAATTATCAATGATTCAAAATATAAATTTGAAAAAGTTTTGTTAATTTGCGACGCTGATTCTGAAGAACAAAAAGGTGAGTGCGATGGCTTCACAAAAACTAAAAAAATCATCACAGAAGTGGTAAAAAAACTAGGATCACAAAACACGCAAACGATAAGTTATTATATTTTGCCCGATAATAAAAATGATGGAACGCTAGAGACTCTTTACTTAGAATCGCTTCCAACAAAACTAAAAAATACCTTGGATTGCGTTACAACCTATTTAAGCTGCCTCAAAAAGAAAGGCCATTCCACAAACAAAAGTGATAAAATAATTTCATCAACACTTCTTGCTCCACTAGGAGCAAAAGATAATGTCAGGGCGGCTGGATATGCGGCCGACAGTGAACAATGCGAAGACTACTGGGACTTCAACTCAAAAGATACCCAAAAGCTAATAAATTTCATTCAAAAATTCTTTAAAAACTAAAATGTCTTTCACACAAAAACTCCAAGGCCTCGTCACTAAATATGATGAGCTTGAAAAAAAACTACTCGATCCAAACGCGCTTGGCTCAGGCTATGCCAAGGTTTCGAAAGAACATTCTGAATTATTGCCAATCGTTGCTTTAATTCACGAATATCAAAAAACTCAGAAAGAATTAAAAGATATTGAAGAGGCCCTGCTCTCTACAACCGACAGGGAAATGAAGGATATGATGGATGAAGAAAGAATGGAATTAATCAAAAAAATTCCCGCTTTAGAGCAAGAAATGAAGATCTCTTTATTGCCAAAAGACGTTGCTGATGAAAAAAATGCAATCCTTGAAATTCGCGCCGGCACTGGCGGCGAAGAGGCTGCACTTTTCGGTTATAAACTTTTCGCGATGTATCAAAAATACGCCGAAAAACGACGCTGGAAATTCGAGATTCTCGAACTTTCTGCAACTGGCCTCGGCGGCTACAAAGACGCATCAGCAATGATTACTGGCAAGGGAGCATTCGCGCGCTTAAAGTTTGAATCTGGGGTTCATCGCGTGCAACGTGTGCCAGAAACTGAGGCTTCGGGCCGCGTCCACACTTCTGCCGCAACGGTTGCGGTTTTGCCAGAAGCTGAAGAAGTTGACGTTAAAATCGAAGAAAAAGATTTGCGCATCGACGTCTTCCGCTCTTCTGGGCCGGGCGGTCAATCGGTTAACACTACAGATTCTGCGGTGCGAATTGTGCATGTTCCAACTGGCGTTACGGTTTCGATGCAAGATGAAAAATCGCAAATTAAGAACCGCGAGAAGGCCATGAAGGTATTGCGCGCGCGTCTTTATGAGGCCGAGCGCGATAAACAAGACAAAGAGCGCGCCGCCTCGCGCAAAGAGCAAGTTGGCAGCGGCGACCGCTCTGAGCGAATTCGCACTTACAACTTTCCGCAGAGCCGCGTCACAGACCATCGCATCAACCTCACATCTTATCGCATTGACGATATTATGATTGGTGAATTAGATGAGTTTATCGACGCGCTTACGGCAGATGATCAGGCGCGGAAGCTTTCTGCGGTTGAATAAATATCAGCTACCGCAATCTTTTTCGCCTCGCCCTCAACCAGAAGAATCAAGGCTCCATCGCTATCCATATCTTCAAAAATTCCTTCAACCTCACCCTCGCCTTCTCTTGCTAAAATTTTTTCCTTCAATCTATAAGCCTTAGAAAGCCAAGCATTCCTAACATTTGCAAAACCAAAATCCTGCCAATTTTGATAAAGAATCTCGAACTTGTCTAAAAATTTTTGTAGCAAAATTTCTGGCTCAATCGCAATTTCAAATTGAGATAAATTACCAGCAGGAAAAATTGTATTATCTGGGTTAGAATTAATATTTACGCCAATTCCCAACACTACAAATTCACAATTTTGTTGATTGATTTTGCTTTCAAGAAGCAGTCCTGCAACTTTTTTTCCGTCAATTAAAAGATCGTTTGGCCATTTATTTTGGATATCGATATTTTTTTTTGCAGCCAACTCCTCCACCGCCTGCCGCAAAGCCACAATCGCCACAAAAGAAACTTGCGCCACTTGCGCCGCCAATACCTTTGGCTGTAGCACTAGCGAGCAATAAAGGTTGCCCTCAGGCGAGCTCCAGCCACGATCCATGCGCCCACGACCTTTAGCTTGCTTTCTTGCCACAATAATTTCGCGGTCAAAAATCTGCCGATTTCCAGCTTGACTCATCGCCTCGCTATTCGTGCTAGATAATTCATCGAAATAGTGAATTGTAAAATTTTTATAAGTCATACTTGCATTTAAAATGGCTTTTCGATTAAGCTTAGCAGTATTTCCTATTTAATTTCTACTAAAAATGACTGAACAAGATCTTCCTCTCATGCGCAAGGCTACAGCCGTGTGGCTCGTTGAAAATACTTCGCTAACTTTTGATCAGATCGCTCGCTTTTGCGGATTGCACGAACTAGAAGTGCAAGGCATCGCAGATGGCGATGTTGCAACGGGAATCATTGGGCAAAATCCTATTTTTTCTGGCCAACTTTCTGAAGACGAAATTAAGCGCTGCGAAACTGATTCTCAACGCTCTTTAATTATTAGTCGCAATGCCGCTTCTGATATTAAAACTTCAAGCAAAAAAACTGGCAAATACACGCCAATTGCGCGTCGCCAAGATAAACCAGATGGCATTTCTTACTTGCTAAAATATTACCCAGAAATCACCAATTCGCAAATCAAAAAGCTTATCGGAACTACAGACGCAATGATCGACTCCATTCGCAATCGCACGCATTGGAACTTAAAAAATATTAAAGCGCGCGACGTTGTTCTTCTTGGTTTGTGTAGCCAATCGCAATTTAACGAAATTATTTTAACTGCTAAAGTCGCCGCTGAAAAGGCTGAAAGCGAACTTGAGAAGCCGAAAAAAACTAAAAAAATAGTTAAAAAAAGCAAGGAAGCTTAATTTTTTTATAAATATTTTATGAAAATTGAAGTTGGTAAAAATGCTCCAGCATTTACTCTGTCAAGCGATGCGGGTGAAAAAATTTCTCTCGCCGATCTTAAAGGGCAAAATGTTGTTCTATATTTTTATCCAAAAGACGATACTCCCAGCTGCACTATTGAAGCTCAAGATTTTACTAAAAAACTAAAAGAATTTGAGGCTCTTAACGCCGTTGTTTTAGGCGTTTCAAAAGATAGCATAAAAAGTCACTGCAAATTCATCGAAAAATATGATTTAAAAGTCACATTACTCGCCGATGAATTGCAAAAAACTTGCCAAGATTACGAAGTAATCAAAGAAAAATCGATGCTTGGCAAAAAATATATGGGCATTGAACGCAGCACTTTTTTGATTAACAAAATTGGTAAGATCAGCAAAATCTGGCGCGGCGTTAAGGTCAACGGCCATGTGGAAGAGGTGTTAGAAGCTCTAAAACAAATCTAGGAAATAAAACTTGATTCTTTCTTACAAAACTCTATCTTTATTGCCCATTTTTATTTTCAATATTAACAAAGTTATTTACAATAAGCATGTCTAGCTTCCAATTAAAAGCAGAAAAAAGAGAAAAACTTGGCTCTTTAGAAGCGCGCAGAATTAAACAAGCTGGCAAAATTCCAGCCGTTATTTATTCATCAAAAGGCAATGTTAACATCAGCCTTGATAAAAGAGAGTTTGAACAAGAATTTTTCAAAGGCAACATTCAAACTCGCATTGCAGAGATCGAAATTGCTGGCAAAAAAATCAAAGCAATCGCTCGCGCAGTTGATTTAGATCCAGTTTCAGATCAACCAATTCACGTTGAACTTTTAAATTGCGACGAAAGCAAAGTTTTTAAAGCTACTTCAAAAATCAACTTTATCAACCAAGATAAAGCTCCCGGTTTGAAGAAAGGCGGCTTCTTGCATGTTGTTCTTAGAAAAGTTGAAATTTTGTGCGATAACGCAAACAATATCCCAAATAAAATTGATATTGATGCTGGCTTTTTACAAGTAGGCAGCAAAGTTAGAAGCCAAAACTTAAAACTTCCCGCAGGCGTTACACTTCAAAGAAAAGATAACTTCTTGATTGCTAGTATTATTGGTCGCGGTAAGGCTGATGATACAGCTGAAAATGTACAAGCAGCAGCTGCAGCTTCTGCAGCGGGTGGTGCTGCGGCTCCAGCGGGTGGTGCAACTGCAGCAGGCGCTAAAGCTCCAGCAGCGAAGGCTCCAGCTAAAGATGATAAGAAGAAATAGTTTTTTGTATTATTTTTATTCAGAAAGGCGATCTATTTTTTAGGTCGCCTTTTTTGTTATCGTACTACGGCCGCGCAAGCCAGCTGATCTGCCACCTCATTATATTTATTGCCGCTATGCCCTTTTACCCAGCGCCATTCAATCTTGTGCTTCGCCGATTCTTCATCTAGCTCCATCCATAAATCTACATTTTTAATTGGCTTTTTTGCAGCATTTTTCCAACCGTTTTTTTTCCATACATGAATCCATTCCATGATTCCATTTTGCACATATTTGCTATCGGTGTAAACTATGATGTTGGCGGCAGATTTTTTTACAGCCCTTAGAGCCTCAATGACTGCGCGTAATTCCATACGATTATTTGTGGTGTCTTTTTCGCCGCCAGAGATTTTTTTACTATGCTCTTTATAAAGCAAAACCGCGCCCCAACCGCCCGCACCAGGGTTTCCGCTGCAGGCGCCATCGGTATAGATTTCTATTTTGTCGGTGGTCATGATGATTTTAAGCCTTGCGATCCGCCAACATTTGTTTGATTGCACCAATTGCCTTCGCAGGATTCAAGCCCTTCGGACAAACGGTGGCGCAATTCATGATTGTATGGCAACGATAAAGCTTGAACGGATCTTCAAGCGCGTCAAGCCTTGCCGCTGTAGCATCATCGCGAGAGTCTGCAAGGAAGCGATAGGCTTGCAACAAGGTTGCGGGCCCTAAATATTTATCGCCATTCCACCAATAACTTGGGCAAGAAGTAGAGCAGCAAGCACATAGAATACATTCGTAAAGGCCATCGAGTTTTTCGCGCTCTTCTGGCGATTGTAGGCGCTCTTTATTTTGGTTGACAGGCTCGGCAGAGGCCTGTAGCCAAGGCTGCACAGATTTATGCTGATCGTAAAAATGAGTGAGATCTGGCACTAAATCTTTTATCACCGGCATATGTGGCAATGGATAAATTTTTACATCTGATGATGATTTGCAATCGCCGATCGATTTTGTGCAAGCTAGCGTGTTAGAGCCGTCTATGTTCATCGAACATGATCCGCAAATTCCTTCGCGACATGAGCGGCGAAAAGTTAGCGAACTATCATATTCTGCTTTAATTTTTATGAGCGCATCAAGGATCATCGGGCCGCACGTGTCTAGGTCCACCTCAAAAGTATCTATATGCGGATTTTTTTTCTCAGCATCTTCAGGGTCGTAGCGATAAATTTGAAACTTACGAATATTTTTGCCGCCAGTGCTTGATTTATAAGTCTTGCCAGCTTTTTTATCGATTTGAGAATTTTTTGGTAAAGTGAATTCGGCCATATTTTAAGAGTTAATGTAGAGTGTGAATTTCTCTTCTGTGAACAATTTTTATCATAGTGATAATTAATTTTCTATTTTCTTTTGCACAAATCAAGTAATAGTCGCCGATGCAGAATTTGCAAAGGCAAATTAGAAAGTATTTGATTTATTTTCTGCTATCAATAATGACTTCACCAGCCCAATAATATCAAGCACTGCCAGCCCCGCCTCCTCATGCATTTTTGCGATAGAATTTTGCTCGATGAATTTATCAGCCATAAAAAGTGAGCGGAATTTAAAGTTAGAGCGCTCCATCAAGCCTTGATTTAGAAGAAATTGCGCTATTACTGAACCAAAACCACCAATTACGCCTTCTTCGATAGTGATTAATAACTCGTGATTTTGGGCGAGATTTTTTACTAGCGATTCATCGAAAGGCTTGGCAAATCTCGCGTCGGCGGTTGTTATTTCTAGGTCCAATTCTTTTTTTATGTAATCTGCCGCCATAAGTGCAGACCGCAACATTGTGCCATAAGATAAAATAGCAACACGGCTTCCCTCCTTGATAATTCTGCCTTTGCCAATTTCTAGCACTTCGTTATCTTGGAAATTTATTTCTTGCGTGGCCTCACCGCGCGGGTATCTGAAGGCGCTGGGGCGATCGTTGATGGCGTTGGCGGTGTTGGTCATTTTCACTAATTCTTGCCCATCGGCTGGAGCCATTAGCACAAAATTTGGCAGATTTATGAGATAGGCGATATCGAACGAGCCCGCGTGGGTTGGGCCGTCAGCGCCTACAAAGCCAGCGCGATCGATGGCAAAACGCACGGGCAATTTTTGCACCGCAACATCGTGCACCACTTGATCATAGGCGCGTTGAAGGAAAGTAGAATAAATTGCAGCATAGGGCTTTAGGCCTTCAGTGGCAAGACCTGCGGCGAATGTTACGGCATGCTGTTCGGCAATTCCAACATCGAAAATTTTTTCTGGGTGATTGGCGGCAAAGACATCGAGGCCAGTGCCAGCAGGCATTGCGGCGGTTATTGCGATTATCTGCCTATCTGTTTTAGCAAGTTCGCTCAGACGCGTGCCGAAGACCTTACTGTATGAAGGGTGCGGCGAGTTTGTTTTTTCTTGCACGCCAGTTTCGGGGTTAAATTTTGAAACGGCGTGAAGCTTGTCAGAGCTTTGCATTACCTCATTATAGCCCTTGCCTTTTTGCGTGACACAGTGAATTAAGATTGGATCTGCCGAATTATCATCGCGAATATTTTCTAAGATTGGCACTAGAACCTCTAAGTTATGGCCATCAATTGGGCCAATGTAATAGAAGCCCATTTCTTCAAAAATATTGCCACCCATCCACCATTCTTTGGCGGCCTTTTCAAATTTGCGTAGGCCGTGCGCGATATTTTCGGCGTGCAATTTATGCGAAAGTTTTTTAGAAATATCGCGAATTTTTAGGTAAGATTTTGACGCAGCAAGACGCGAAAGATAGTGCGACATTGCGCCAGTTGGCGGCGCGATAGACATATCGTTATCGTTTAAAATAACGATGAGGCGATTATTTTTATAGAATTCATCTGGCAATGCCCCCGCGTTATTCATGGCTTCGTAGGCCATGCCCGCGCTGATTGCGCCATCGCCAATTACTGCGATTGTGTGCGATTTTTCATCCTTGATTTTTTTGGCGACAGAAATTCCGAGTGCTGCCGAGATAGAGGTAGAGCTGTGCCCCGCCCCAAAAGGATCGTATTCACTTTCAGCGCGACGCGTAAAACCCGCTAGGCCGTTAGGTTGGCGAATTGTATTGAGGCGAGATTTTCGTCCTGTAAGAATTTTGTGCGGATAGGCTTGATGACCGACATCCCAAATTAAGCGATCGTGCGGTGTATCGAAGACATAATGCAGCGCCACGGTTAGTTCTACAACCCCAAGGCCTGCGCCGAGATGCCCGCCAGTTTCAGAAACAGCGCGAATTGTGGCTAAGCGCAATTCATCGGCAATTTGTGGCAAATCTTCGTGCGGAAATTGGCGCAGATCACGCGGAAACTCTATTTTGTCTAACAAGGATGTTGATTTACTCATGTCTTAAAGTAATGTCATGAAGAGCTTGTTGAAGCATGACTATCGCGGTTTTAACCATGCTTCAACAAGCTCAGCATGACGAACATTATGCAAATAAATTTAGCCTCAACATCGCGTTGTGACTTGATTTTATTGGATTAACGAGCGCCCACCAATTGTAATATCGCTTCACAATCTTTCAAGAAACTAAATGATAAAATTTACGCGCGACCAAAATTTCATCGCTTTATTTTATTTACTCTTCAGCATTTTGATTGCATCGATGTCGCTTGGAATCAATATTATCGCCTTTCCAGCCATTCTAATCAAAAATAATACCTCACCTTTTTTAATTGGAATTGCTGCTGCGGTTGAAGTTTTTTCTGGCATTATTTTGTCATTTTTCTTCAGCAAAATAATCTCGCGACTCACAATTTTAAAGGCCGCAATACTTTTTACGACAATTTATTGCGCCTCAATTTTATCGATTTTTTTCTATCAAAATTTTTATTTATGGCTGTTCTTTTGCATATTAAACGGATCCTGCTTCTTCGCTCTATTCGTGGTTCGGCAGGCTTGGATCAATCATTTAATTCAAGATAAAAATCGTAGTGTAATTTTGGCCTTAACCACCACAATTTTTTGCTTAGGATTTATTGGCGGATCATTTATCGTGAAATATTTTGGCGCACTTAACTACGCTTCAATCTTACTCTCATCTAGCCTGATGGCATTTTCAGTTTTGCTATTAATTCTAATTAAAAAAACTCGCCCACGAAATATTGATTCACAAAGAATCGGCTTTTATGAATTTTTTAAACATAATCCGCGCATCGCTCTAGCCAAGTTTTTACTCGATCTACAGAATTTTTGCTTGATATCATTCACCGTGATTTTTGGTATAAAAATTGGCCTTAGCGCTGAAAATGCTGGCTTGCTAATTGCAGCTTTTATGGCCAGCGGTCTGTGCGATTTATATGCAGGGTTTTTAGTAAAAAAATATAATCGCTATATGATGGTGAAGGCAGGATTTATAGGCTGTCTTGCCACTATCATCATCGCAATTTTTGCTTATGAATCTTATACAGCTTTAGTGATTTTATACTTTCTTTTTGGCGCTTCGACTGCATCAATTTTTGTTGCAACTCTAACCATTACCAACGAAACTTTTTCGAAAGAAAAATTAATCGCCGCCAATTCAACCTTTCAATCTATTGGTGCCGTCGGCTCTCTGGTTGGAACGCTTTGCGGTGGATTATTCATTCAGATTTTTGATTTTTATGGATTTTTTATCGCGATTATTTTGGCGAATATTACTTATTTAGCTTTTACATTTTTTTATGAAAAAAACCGCACGCAAAATTAGACTTGGTGTAAATATTGATCACGTCGCAACAATTCGCAACGCTAGAGGTGGAGCACATCCAAGCCCTGTTAAAGCGGCAATTTTAGCACAAAAATTTGGTGCCGATGGAATTACAATTCACTTGCGCGAAGATAGAAGACACATTCGCGATGAAGATTTGATGGCGCTAAAAAAAGCGATAAAATTACCGATAAATTTAGAGATGGCCGCAACTTCTGAAATGCTTGCAATTGCGCTTAAAACAAGGCCTAATGCGGTTTGTATTGTTCCTGAAAAGCGTCGAGAAGTTACTACAGAAGGCGGGCTTGATGTTGTAAAATATTCACTAACATTGCGTGAAATGATAAAAAAATTGAATGCAAAAAAAATTCTTGTGTCGCTTTTTATTGACGCCAATGAGGCTCAGATTGCCGAATCGGCGCGCCTTGGAGCAGATATTGTTGAAATTCACACTGGAGAATTTTGCCGCATTCATGAAGAAATTTTGCGGTTGAAAATAGCAAAATCAAACGCGACTACAAAATTAATTACGCGCAAAAAATTAGACAAAAATTCAAAAGAAATTATATTACAAAAAAATCTCGCGGCTCAATTTCAAAAGATAAAAAAATGCGCTGCAATCGCTGATTCTCTAGGTTTAGAATGTCATGCAGGACATGGCTTAGATTATATAACAGCAAAAAAGATCGCCCAAATTGCACAAATAAAAGAATTAAATATTGGGCATTTTATTATTGGCGAAGCAGTGTTTGAAGGGCTTGAGGCGGTGATAAAAAAGATGAAGAAGGTAATTGCTTAATTTATTTATTCACAAACGGCGCGAATTTTTCTTTCAACCATAAACGGAAGCGATCTATATAGCTAAAGACCGCAGGCACTACAATTAAAGTTAGAATTGTTGAAGAAATTAACCCGCCAATAACCGCTATCCCCATTGAAACGCGCGGCTTTGCAGCCTCTGAAATTCCGATTGCTACAGGAATTGTGCCCGCAATAAGTGCGAATGACGTCATAAGAATTGGCCGCAAGCGCACTACTCCGGCGCGGATTAACGCCTCTTTGCGTGTTTTACCTTCGGCAATCATTTGATGCGCAAAATCTACCAATAAAATTGAGTTTTTTCCTGAAACGCCAAGCAATAAAAATATCCCGAGAAAGGTAAAAATGTTGATCGCTTCTCCTGTAACTAAAAGCCCGAGAAACGCGCCACACATGGCTAGAGGCAATGCGAGCAAAATTGTAAATGGCGTGATAAATGACTCATATAAACTGGCCAAAATCAGATAAATAAATATCAGCGCAATTAACATCGCGGTTTTAAAAGACTGCATCATGTTTTGCATATTTTCTGAATCGCCAGAAAATTTATAGCGAATATCTGTCGGCAATTTTGTCTCGCCATCGTTGAAAATTTTTGTTACATCATCAATCACATCGCCCAAGCCAGCCTTAGGCGCAAGGCTTGCGGTGATTTGAATATAGCGCCCGCGATCTTGGCGATTAATCGTTGCAGCCTCTTGCGTTTCGCGGCCTTCTGCAATATCTGAAAGCCTGATTAATTTTTGATTCACATTCGGCACATAAATTTTGTTAAAATTCGCCCGCAAATCGCGCTGGTCTTCTTGCAAGCGCACGCGTAGATCATACTCTAAACCGTTTTGGCGAAATTTTGTAGGAACATATCCTTCAACATATCCGCGCAACTCCATTCCAATGGCTTGGTTATTGACTCCGTAGAGCTTCGCGGCTTGATCTTTTACTACCACACTAAATTCATTTCGCGTGCTTTTATTGGTTGAATCAACGTCTTTTAAGCGCTTATCTTGCTTCAATTTTACGATTAAATTTTGCGCATATTCTTTTAACGCTGCAGCATTATTTGAAATTAGATAAAGGTTGAAAGGCTGCGTGCGCGAGGCTCCGCCCGATGGATCATAATCTTTTACAACGGGATTTGCATAAGCGAAATCTTTTAGTTCTTGGCGCAATTTTTCTTTGAATTCAACCGTGGTAATATTGCGATCGGCATTTAGCGCAACATAAATTGAACCAAGATTTGACTGCTTGAAACGGCTTCCCACCGCTATCGCCGACAATCTTACTTCTTTGTTGGCGCGAATAATTTCGTCTATTTTATGCGCGGTTTCGGCGGTGGCATCGAGGCTGGCAGAGGCGTTTAACTCTAGCGAGACGGTGATTTCGCCATTATCATTTTCTGAGATAAAAGTTTTGGGAATAAAAATAATTGACGACATGCTCAACACAAACACCGCGAGCGTTGCCAGCAGCACGTTGCGCGGCTTATCGATAGCAACATGCAAAAGTTTTTCGTATTTTTCTTCGAGAAATTTTTGGAGATTATCGAATTTTTTTACGGCGCGCGTAATTAACGAATTACTCTCGCTATGCGTGATTTTATTGATGTCGGCGAAGTAGGCGCACAAAACTGGAATTAGCGTAATCGACACAACAAAGCTCACCATCATCGCAAAAGCCATGGTTAGGCCGAACTCTTTCATATATTGTCCAACTATGCCATTCATGAATCCGACGGGGGTGAAGACCGCAACAACAACGAGAGTAATTGCAATTACTGCCAACATAATTTCTGTTGTCGCCTCAACTGCTGCCTTAATTGGCGCTATTCCGTTTTCAATTTTACGATAGATATTTTCGGTGACAACAATTGCGTCATCAACCAACAGACCAATCGCCAAGCTTAGAGCGAGTAAGGAGATAATGTTTATCGAAAACCCCGCAAGATACATTGCGATGAAGGCGCTGATGAAAGCGATTGGCAGCGCGATCGAGACGATAATCGTGGCGCGGGTATTGGCGAGGAAGAAAAATATCACGAAAATTGTCAGCACAATCGAGATGAAAATAGTTTCATAAACATCTTGCACATTGTTGCGAATATAGCGGCTAGAGTCTTTCAGGGCAACGATTTCTGGCTTTCCTTTCATCGTGACAAAATCGCTTTTCATGCGCTCGATTTGTTTATTCACGCCATCAACAACGCGAATAATGTTTGAATCTGATTGACGATAAACATCGATGAACAAGGATTTTTTGCCGTTAACAAAAACCCGCGAAGCCTCGTCTTCCAAGGTGTCAACCACTTTGCCAATATCGCGAATTTTTGTTGGAACTTCGTTGGAATAAAAATTTACGATGACATTTTCAACTTTTTGCAAATCATTAAACTCGCTGTCAGAGCTGTAAACAAGCTCTTGCGTGGCATCGCTAACTTTTCCAATCGGCACATTTTCTCCTGATTCTGCCAATTTTTGCCGCACTTGCGCCAAAGAAACATCGCGCTTTTTGAGAATATTTTGATCGAGCAGAACATCGATTTCGCGCTTTCTTCCACCAGAAATTTCGACAAGACCAACGCTGCCAACCTGCTCTATTCTAGGCTTGATATATTGATCGGCGATATCGTATAACTCGGATTGCGATAAATCTGCGTTAACAGAAATCGTCATAATTGGCTGTTCTGCAGGGTCGAGGCGGCGAATAATTGATTGATCTGCAGCATCGGGAAGTTTTGGCTTCGCTTGATTGACGCGATCGCGCACTTGTTGCTCGGCATATTTTATATCGACATCATCGTAAAAAGTTACGATCACTTGGCTGGCGTCTTTTAAGCTTTTTGAGGTGATGGTTTTGATGCCCGAAACAGAACTAATTTCTTCTTCGAGCGGTTTAGAAACCAAAGCTTCTATTTCGCTTGGAGCCGCGCCATTGTAAGTTGTGGCGACATAAATGGTGGGAATTTTTACATCGGGAAATAAGTTCACATCCATCTGCTTGAAGCAAATAATTCCGACGATAACCAGAATAATCATCACGCTAGTAGTGAAGGCGGGACGCTTGATTGAAAGGCTTACTATATTCATTTTATTTTTTATTTTACTAAATTTTCATATAGCTTTTTTTGAGCCATTAATGCTAAAAAATTATTAGCGCTAGTGATTACATTTATTTGCGCTTGGCAATATTCTTGCTCAAATAATAATACCTGATAAGTGCTAGTGCGGCCTCGCTTCAAAAGGCTTCGTTCGTTTTCTAATTTTCGTTTTTGCGCTGTTTCAATTGCCTTGGCTAACATCGTTTTTTCTTGGTAAAATTTGAGATTCAATATTAAATTTTCCCAATCGCTATCTTCGTTAAATAATTTTTGACGATACTCATTGCGAGCAGCATCAGCACTGATTCTCGCACCTTTTTGAATATCCATCAGCGCACCAAAATAAAATGGCACCGAAAATTTTACGCCAACCAATCCCTCTTTGCCGCGCGCGTTAAGAGAGGCGTTGAACGCATCGGCCGCGCCAGCCTGCACGCCCTTGAAGGCGTAGGACCCATAGAGGTTTAAACTTGGCTTATTAGTTTCTTCATCAACCTTTGCCGTGGCAATTGCGGCCTTCATATTTGCATGCGCCGCTTTGACATCGGGCCTAGAGCTCTCTTTGATGCGAGGCAATATTGTTTGTTGAATTTTTGTTAAATTTATCTCACCCAAAACATCATTTACTTCATCAGCATTGATATAGCGAAAGCGGTTGAAGACGCGCCCCACCTGCCTCAAATCGTTTTGTGCTTGACGCAATTCTAGTTTTTTTGTTTCAACTAAAGCTCTTGCTTGCAATACATCGGCGGTTTCGCCAAGATTCATCGCTTCTTTTTTCTTAACATAATCGAGAATTTTTTGTGCCTGAGATGCCGCCAATGCTTGAATCTCAACAATTTTTTTTGCCGCCGCCAAATTCCAATAACTTTGCTCTGCCGTTATGAGAGTAGTGACCAAGGCAGTTTGCGCATTATATTTTAACGCCTCATTCTGCTGCTCAATCGAATCGCGCGTAGCTCTCGTGAGTGATCCGAAACGGTTTTGCAACAAAGGTATTGTAATTGCAATAACTGGCCGCGTTTGATAGTTGTTAACCGCTAATTCATTGGTTGTAGCAAGCCCGTTATAGGCTATTTTATTGAAGGCGTAAGTGAATGTGCTATTGATACCCCAAGCCGAATTTTGCGTGATTCCCACCGAATAATTTTGCGTGGCAATGCGGTTGTAGCGAAAGAACGGCAAGGCAGTGATTTGCTCATTGTAGCCCGTTTCTGCTGAGGCAAAAAAGTTTGGCGCAGTTACGATTGCGGCCTTCCTCTTCAAGAGCTCGTAGGCTTCGTCGCGCTGGCTGGCCGCGGTATAATCGCCATTTTCGCCCTTAACTTGCCCAATATATTCATCGATTGAAAGCGCATTAGATTTTGGCGTGGCAATAAAAATTGCTAAGGTAAAACAGGTTACGAATAGTGATATTAGTTGAGTTGGAACTATGTGCGGCATAAGAAATTTTTTGAAAAGCTTGAGAGTGATTTAATAAAAATATGGTGAAACTTGCAATTAAAAAAGAGATAAGTATTATCGCGGGCCTTAATTTAGTCTTGAATTATATGCGAATTGGCGTTTTTTGTTATGCTGGTTCGCGTGTGTTTATGTTAAATTAATGCGGAAGAGTGGCCGAGCGGTTTAAGGCAGCAGTCTTGAAAACTGCCGTGC
>CAMCAW010000026.1 GCA_945872855.1 Rickettsia typhi
GCGCCTAAACACCAAAAATTACCAAAACTGCGAACCAAAGCGCAGAAAAAATCAAAAAAATTCCAAAAAAATCGAGTAAAAAATTTCTAAAAGTTCTGAGTTAGATTTTTTTTAGTTTAAATTTTTTGGGAAGTTAGATTTGCGACGGGTTCATTATGGGGCTAAGAGAAGCGATGACAAAAACACATATGGCGGTTATTTGCCACTAATGAATGAATTTATCACCAGCGTTGTTTTGTATACAATTTCTATCCTGCGAGATCCTAATTTATTTGAGGCGCCGCGCGTATTAATAGGAATTGAAGATGACGGGAGTTTTAGATTGTTTTCTAAAATGCTTCAATCGTTCAAAAAATTTTCTCCATACGATTTTCGCAAAAGCCTTGTAAATCCTAGCGCGTCAAGCGTCACACCAAGTTATGATGCGGCAAGTTTTTGTTATTTAGCAGGATTATCAACTGCAATGCAAGAGATTGATCCTAATTTTGCCAATTATGGAACTGTAGAAGTTGAAGGAGCTCCTCTCAAAGCCGCAAAAATAGATTCTAATACTCTTTTTCTTCCTGCAAACAGAGATGGCCATGGGGGTATTTATTTCAACCATTTAAAGCGCAATACAATTCAGGAAGTAATGCAAAGCGACCGCGAGAGTTGCAACTTTGGAGCATATATTGCACAGGCAATGATTTTTGATTCTATGAGGCCAGAAGAATCTCCAGATCTAATAAGATTTGTTGGAGGGGAAAAAGGCTGCTTAAAAATCAAAGAGGGTTGTGAAGAGAATTTTAAACAATTCATGATTGGAGTGCGTGATTTTATTGAGATGCCAGATAATTTTATTGATTTTTTAAGAGAAAAATTATCTAGAGAGATGTTTGAGAAAAATCCAGCTTTAGCAATGAAGGAGGAGGTTAATATAGATCAATCTTGCAATCAATTTTTTGACCTAAAAAGATCTATTACGGAATATTTCAAAAATGAGTTGCAGTTATTCGCGCAAATGTTTCCAGAAGAGGCTAAAGCGAAATCAATTTGGGATAATGATGTTTTAAAAAAAATTATTGATAGCAGGGGAGTTCTTTCTGCCACTCCTTCTCCAGATGCAGGAAAAAGAGGGGGAGAGGCTTCTACTCTTAAGCTTCAGCGCGGTGCAGCTGCCGCTGAAGCCTCTCTTGCATAAGTTGCAAGCATCGTTGTCGAGATGCCAGCTTATGGCGATTAATCATATAAGCCGCAAGGCCCCCCGGAGTAGCTGTTGATGGCAAAGTAAGATCTCTGTCTAAGGCATAAACAGTAAAAATATAACGATGTGGCTTATCGCCAGCAGGAGGACACGGCCCCATATAATATTTGGTGGTGCTTATGCTGTCACGTGGAGGCAAGCGCTTGTTTCGTCATTTTTTTTTGGGGGGGGTTAAAAGCTTCCAAGATAGTCTCTTTTGCCAATTTCAACACCGTTATGGCGCAAGATTAAATAAGCTGTAGTAATGTGAAAATATAAATTCGGCAAGATATAGCTTAGCAAATATTGCTGGCCAATAAAGCTACTTTCTTTGCCGCGTTGCGTGTAAGTGATTTTGCGTTCTTCGCTACCATTAATTTGTGCGGCATCAGCGCTTTGTATAAACTTTATTGTTTTGGCAATGCGTTCTTTTAATTGCGGAAAGGTAGTTTCGTTATCTTCGAATGAAGGAACTTCAACGCCAGCAAGCCTTGCTGCACCTGCTTTTGCTGTGTCGCAAGCAATTTGCACTTGGCGCGAAAGAGGAAGCATGTCGGGGGCAATTCTCGCATTAATAAAAACTGTAGGATCAATTTTTCTTGCTTCAGCATCGGCCGCGCCTTTTTCAAGAATCATCGATAAAACTTCAAGTTTTTGGATAAAAACTGGAATGGAGGATTGATACATTGAGATTGTCATGATTTTGAAAATTGAATTTTAGTTGATATTAATTTTGCGTTCTAAATTTTGAGATGCAACTTTGTTGTAGCATTATAGAGGTAGATAGTATCGCCTTTTCTAGCTTTTAATCAGCTGAGTTTCGTCGTTATTTGGCCCTGTCATACGCAATATATCTTTGATAATGCCATTTTTTAAGCCATAAACCCAACCATGTAAAGTGGGCAGGCTATCTTGGCTCCAGCTATCTTGAATAACTTTTGTGGCAGCGAGATTTCTTACTTGTTCGAATACGTTTAGTTCGACGAGGCGATTTATTTGCTCGTGCTTATCTGCGATTTTTTGCAATTCTTCGGCGTAAATATTTTTAACATTTTTGATGTTGACAAGCCAATTATTGATATTGCCAAAATCATCGTTTGAATCAGCAGCCACAACGCCGCCACAACCATAATGGCCGCAGATAATTACGTGTTTAACTTTCAAATATTTTACCGCATATTCTAAAACTGTTAGTAAGTTTAAATCATCTTTCACCACTAAATTTGCGACATTGCGATGGACAAAAATTTCACCTGGTTGCGTGCCAGTGATTTGGTCGGCGGGCACGCGGCTATCAGAGCAGCCGATCCACAAAAAATCTGGTTTTTGAATGCTGCTGAGGCGCTTGAAAAACTTGGGGTCGTCAGTAGTTTTTTCGGCAGCCCAAGCTTTATTTTCTAGCAATAGTCTTTCGATTACGTCCATGCGGTTTTTCATGATTTATTTTTTGAGAAATTGCCTTTAATTAGGCGGTGCAAAGCCTTGAAATTATTCCGTTTAATTTCAACTGTAATCTTTTTTAAATGCGCGTGTTTTGAAAAATCGTTGATAACTTCAATCACGTCTTTATCAATAAAATCAGAGCGGCTGACATCAATTAGAACGTGCGTTGCGCTTGGTAAATCTTCGAGCATATTTTTTAATTTTGCCTTATTTAAAAACGAAACATCTTTGCGTAAACGCAGTAAATAATGGCCTTTTTCATTATGCACAATCATCAATGAAGACTTGAAATTGCTGTAGAGAATGAAGGCGAAACTGACGATAATTCCGATGCAAATTCCGAGTAATAAGTTGGTGCATAAAATTGCCAGAATCGTGATGATGAAGGGAATTAGTTGATCGGCGCCAAGACGGTATAGATCCTTGAAAATAGCTGGTTTGGTGAGTTTGAAGCCAGTGATTATTAAGATGGCTGCAAGTGCGGCATAAGGGATTTTTTCAAGAAAATGGGGAATAAAAATGACCGCGAGCAATAGCCATGTGCCGTGCAAAATTGTCGAGAATTTGCTTTGTGCGCCCGCGTTAACATTGGCGCTGCTGCGCACGATTACAGAGGTGATGGGCAGCCCGCCAACTAAGGCAGATAGGGCATTGCCAACGCCTTGCGCTTTTAGCTCGCGATTGCCATTGGTGCGGCGTTTGAGTAGGTCTATTTTGTCGGTGGCTTCGATGCAAAGCAAAGTTTCGATGCTGGCAACAAGAGAAATCGTAAGAGCGATTCCCCAAACTTGATGATTGAATATTCCGCTGAAATCAGGAAAGAGTAAGACAGAATTGAGATCGGCCAAGTTTTTTAATGAGGGCAAAGAAACTAAATGCTCTTGTTGCAAAGCAAATGCAGGATTTTGAATTGTAAAAAAATGATTGATTGCAGAGCCGACGATAACTGCTATTAAAGGCGCGGGAATGAATTTTAGTGCCCGATATTTCTTAAAGAATTTTGTTTCCCATAATAATAAAATTATGATTGCCGCAATTCCGATGGCGATTGCCAATGGCGAAATGTGGTTGGTAACATCAAATAAGTCTAAAAAAGCCTTTTCTTGTTGATCGATTTCCAGCAAGCCTTCATCAACTTCGTGATTTTTATCATAGCCCACGAAATGCGGAATTTGTTTGATGATTAAAATAATGCCAATTGCGGCGAGCATGCCCTTTATTACGGCATTGGGAATGAAATCGCCAAGGCTGCCGAAGCGCAAATAGCCAAAAATTATTTGCAGAATTCCCGCAATGAGGGCGGCGAGCAAAAAGCTTTCGAAGGAGCCGAGTTTTTGTACACCAATTACAACGACTGCAATCAAGCCAGCGGCGGGGCCAGAGACGCTAAGCGGAGAGTTGCTTAGAGATCCAATTACAACACCGCCAATAACGCCTGCAATAATGCCTGAAAATAAAGGCGCTTGCGAGCCGAGCGCGATGCCGAGGCATAAAGGCAGGGCAACTAAAAATACTACAATTGAAGCAGAAAAATCTGCGGTGAAATTTTGGAATATTTTGCGCATTATTTTTTAATTTATAAAATTAGCTTCTTAAGATTTTGATAAAGAACATCTTCAATCTTTTTAAATTTCTATTCTAGTGCGTTAATTCTTCAGTAAATTACCCGAAAGGAATATTTTACCCAAGTTTTTTCTGCAAATTATTATCAATCGCGTCCAAAAATTCTTCGGTGTAGAGATAATGTTTGCCATGCTCAACCTTGTTACCATGAATGCAAACCGCTAAATCTTTGGTCATTTTGCCAGATTCAACTGTTTCTACGCAGACTTGCTCTAGCGCGTGGCAAAAATTGATGAGCTCTTGATTGCCATCGAGTTTGCCGCGAAATTCAAGGCCGCGCGTCCATGCAAATATTGACGCGATCGGGTTTGTTGAAGTTGGTTTGCCTGCTTGATGATCGCGAAAATGACGCGTAACCGTGCCGTGAGCCGCTTCAGCTTCCATGGTTTTGCCATCTGGAGTTATAAGCACAGAAGTCATCAGCCCTAGAGAGCCAAAGCCCTGCGCGACTGAATCTGACTGTACATCGCCGTCATAATTTTTGCATGCCCACACAAAACTGCCGCTCCATTTTAGCGCCGAAGCAACCATGTCATCAATTAAGCGATGCTCGTAAACAATGCCTTTAGCGGCGAATTTTTCTTTATAATCGGCCTCAAATATTTCAGCAAAAATATCTTTAAAGCGGCCATCATATTTTTTAAGAATAGTGTTTTTGGTAGAAAGATAAAGCGGCCAGCCCTTTGTTAGCGCAATGTTGAAGCATGAATGAGCAAAACCTCTAATTGATTCATCAATATTATACATTGCCATCGCAACGCCTGCGCCCTTAAATTTGAAGACTTCGTGCTCGATAACTTTTCCGTCATCGCCTTCAAATTTTATGGTTAATTTGCCTTTTCCAGGCACGACAAAATCTGTGGCTTTATATTGGTCGCCAAAAGCGTGACGGCCGACAATAATTGGCGATGTCCAGTTTGAAACTAGGCGTGGCACGTTGCTGCACACAATTGGCTCACGAAAAACCGTGCCATCAAGAATGTTGCGAATGGTGCCGTTTGGCGACTTCCATATTTCCTTCAAATTAAATTCAACCCTGCGAGCCTCGTCTGGCGTGATTGTAGCGCATTTTATGCCGACACCATATTGCTTGATGGCATTCGCGGCGTCAATTGTAACTTGATCTGCGGTGGCATCGCGATGCTCTACGCCGAGGTCAAAATATTTTATGTCTAAATCTAAGTATGGGGTGATCAATTTTTCTTTGATGAATTTCCAGATGATGCGGGTCATTTCGTCGCCGTCTAGTTCTACTACTGGGTTTGCTACTGAGATTTTTTTCATGTTTTGAATGGTTGGTTTATCGAAATTGCTTACGCCTTAAATTAGGCATTATTGAATTTAATTCAAGGGGCAGCTTCAATTTTTATGGACGGAGATTGAATAGTAAAAATTCAGCATTTTCTGCGGCGATGATTTCGAGTGATTTTTCATTTTCAACCGCCACGGCATCACCATTCTCAAGGCTCAAGCCGTTCACTAATAATTTTCCTGAAATAATTTGCAGCCAAATTTTGCGGTTATTTTTTATAGTAAATTCCAACTTTTCTTCCGCTAAAAATTTCGCAACAAAAATTTCTACATCTTGGTTAATCTTAATCGATTTATCGCGCCCCGAACCAGATGCCACAAGGACAAAATTGCTTTTCAAAAAACTATCCGCGAAAGATTTTTGGCCGTAATTTGGCTTCAGATTTTTTGCATTTGGCAAAATCCAGATTTGTAATAAATGCGTTTCTTCTGTTTTTGAATGATTGAACTCAGAGTGAAAAACTCCTGTGCCAGCGCTCATTGTCTGCACTTCGTTTGGCAAAATTATCGATGAATTTCCCATTGAATCTTGATGAGCCAACGCGCCAGAAATTACATAAGTTACAATTTCCATATCTTGATGCGGATGCTTGCCGAAGCCTTGCCCAGCCGCGATAAAATCCTCATTGATAACTCGCAAATCGCTGAAATGCATGTGGTTGTGATCAAAATAATTGGCAAAAGAAAATGTGTGAAAAGATTTTAGCCAACCGTGATTTGCTTGGCCGCGTTCTTGTGATTTACGAATTTTTATCATTTTTTATCGAAGAAATGTTTTTCCGCCAACATAGTTAAATTGCCTCTTAACTGCGAATTGCGAAAGGGCGCTTGCATTAAAATTGAATGTAATTTTTAGCGCAACCTAATTCTGTCGCGAGTCAATCTGTCTTCGCGCTAAGGAATTAGGTTGCGCTAGAATTTTATTTTCTTTCTACTTAAATAGAAAAATCCTCAAAATATAAATTTAACAATTTTTTATGAAAAAAATTCATTTTTTTAATCGTCATTTAATTGAAACTGGCGAGAATTATTTTGAGCATTTTATTTTTGCTTCTACTACAGCCCTATGGATTGCAACGACTAGCGTAATACTGATTTCTCACGCGTTTTTTCCTTTTATTTTTACCACAACTACCAGCGCTAATATCAAAAAAATTAATGAGCGTATGCAAAAACGCGTAGCAGTTTTACTTGAGCGTCGTAACCAAAAAAATCTTCGCTAAATGCAAATAATTGCGATTGTGGGATTTGGATTTTGCGGCAGATTGGCTTTGCATCATCTAATAAAAAAATCTGCGCAACAGAAGATTATTATTTTTGATAAGTTGGGCGCTAAGGCTTTGGGGCCAGCATTTTCAAGCTTTTCGCCGCATTATATTTTAAATGTGCCTGCAAAAAATATGAGCGCTTTTCCTGATCGGCCGCAAGATTTTTGTCAGTTTTTAGAAAAAGAATATCCGCAAGTTTGGCAAGAGATTGGCGAAAAAGGTTTTGCGCCGCGCAGAATTTATGGTGAATATTTGCAAAAAATTACTAGTGAGGCGCTAGCAGACGCGCGGAATAGCGGTATTGAGGTTGAATTTGTGGGGGAAGAAATTTCTGAAGTAAAAATAGAAAATGCGCAGAAAAAAGTGATAAAAATTTCTGGCGAATCTTTAAGGGATAGAAAATTTATAGAAGAAATTTCTACAGATTTTCAAAAAGAATTCGTAGAAAATTCTAGTAGTTTTGCATTAACCACCGCAAGTGGTAAATCTTACCAGGCTAGTGAAATTCTGCTTGCAACCAGCTTTGTTCAAAGCGAATTACCTTTTAATTTTTCTACAAAAAACCTCATAAAAAAATTGTGGGATAATGACGCACTACAATTTCATCAACAAAAATTTAGCGATGAAAAAATTTGCTTAATTGGCTCGGGCCTTACCGCTGTTGACTTAATCGTTGGTTTGAAAAAAAGAAATTTTGCCGGAAAGATTTTTGTAATTTCGCGTCGGGGCAATTTTCCGCAAAAACATTTTGCACATAATCCAATTCAGAAAGCTTTTATTTTTTCTGATGATGCAAAAAAAGGCGTGCTTTTTTTATGCTTAAAAATCAGAAAATTTCTCGCCGCAAACCAGCAATACGACTTGCGCCACGCCATAGATTCATTACGGCCAATTACTAAAGAATTGTGGCAAAATTTTGATGCAAAAAATAAAAAATTATTTCTGCGGCTTTTGCCTTATTGGAATATTTTTCGTCATCGCGCACCAGCTTTTTCTATCGAAATTATTGAAGAAATGTTGGCAACAAAGCAGCTTGAAGTAAAAAAATGTGGCGTAAAAAATATTGTGCTAAAAAATAAAAAATTTGAGATAGAAGCCAAAAATGAGAAAATCGTCTGCGACTATGTGGTGAACTGTTTGGGATTCGAATTTAATGCTAAAAAATATCCATTTTTAGAGCAAATGATGACGGATAATTTACTTCGGAGTGATCTATTTTTAGTTTCTTCTAATCATCAAAAAATTCACCTTCTTGGGGGGTTAAATATTGCACGTGATTTTGAATGCACCGCGGTGCCAGATTTGCGAATTAATGTTATTGATGTTGTAAGAAAAATATAGCTTTGGCCTTGTAAACACTGGCTTAAATCATCCACATAACTTATGTATAGATTGTGGTTTAAAAAAGATATATTGTGCAAATTTATTTTTATTGCAGCAATTTTTGTTAGTAACAATTCTTTGGTAGAGTTGCTAAAAGGCAGAAGAAGAGCTTGTTGCGCCCCCACTAACTCACTCCACAGACAAAAAAGAATCTTCAATTTCATCTAATGAAAATAATGTTTTTAACAATACAGAAGTTAAATTAGGGTTTGTAATGCGCCCATTTTTTTAAAAAATTTGATGTGGGCGCACTTTTAAACAGTGGTATTTCCCTTCGCTACACCCTGCTGTGAATCGAGTTTTTTAGGTAAGCTTGTTCCAGATAAGTTTGCTGTGGCGGATGGTTGCGAAGGCTTCTTAATCTTATCATCAACATTAGTTTCATTTATGTTTGGGTCATAATTAGGGTTATCAAAAATAATATTATGGGGATCCAGATCATTGAAGGGCTTAGGTCCGCCAACTTCTTCTCCTTTTTCATCTCTTCCTCTATTTGAATCACCAAAAGATGGATTGTCATAAGCTATTACCTCGTGCGCTTTTTCACCTTGACGTTTTTTAACAAACTTAGCCAGTGCAGCCAATCCTGCTAAAGCTATAGTTGCAGAAAGTGCGCCGATAATAATATTGCGCGTCTTGTCATCGCTTGAGCTAGTCTCGTCATTTGCTGGAGTTGCGGTTGTTGGGTCTAGTGTTGATGTAAAAGTAGTTGTTGTAAAGGAAGTCTTGCCTTCCGTTGTGGTTGTTGGGGCGGTAGTTGAAGCGGTGATTGTAGTTTTTTCTCCCTCGGTCGTTGTAGTAAAAGTGCTTGTTATGCCAGTCGTTGGATCTGTTTCTGTTGTGGTTGTTTGTGTAGTAGTGGCGCTAGTAGTAGATGTTTCTGTTGTGGTTGTTTGTGTAGTAGGAGTGTCGGTAGTAGATGTTTCTTTGCTAGCAGAGGTGGTAACAGAAGTGGTGGGGGCCTCTGTTGTTGTGGTTGTAGAAACAGTGGTCGTAACTTTAGATTGATCAAGCCACATATTAACCTGCTGCTGAGTAACTCCATCCATCACTACAGCGAAGTCATTGTCATAAACTAAAGAACAAGATCCATCATCATTCACAGATAATTCTTGAAAATTGGCGTATGGTGGCAAGATAGGCTGAATCGAAATTGGTGACGCGCTTGCAGAATTGGCCACGTTATCAATTACAATAAAAAACAAGTTGCTATCGGCTTTTGTAACGGTGTTTATAATGAGATTTTGTCCTGAAGCTGGGGGAGGGGCTATGTTTGTTGGAATTGCTATAGTTAAAGATTCTGGGCTGTTCGCAATAAAATTATTTACGTCTATTCGATAGCCATTTTCAGCAATTTCTGTAGCAGCATTTGAGCCATATCCAAAGACAAGATCTTGGTTGGTAATTATAGATTGAATAAAGTCTTGAGTTGGAAAAGTTAATACAGGTACGCCATTTTCATTAACTGCAATTTCAGTAAAATAATCGGTATCGGTGTAGTTCTGAACTAGGTTGCTGGGGATAGAATCGCAAGGATTATCCGATATAAGAGATGGCGCTCCTGAGTAGGAACTTAGAGCTAAAACACGCGTTTCATTTTGAGTGGTGCGATAAAAAATATTTACCAAACCATCACGAGCCGGTTGAAGGCCAAATACCTCATCAACATTGTTAATTGTAATTGGTAAGACAGAAGGTGTGGTGCTTGCAAGTGGCGGAAATATCATTGCATTTGGAGCATTTGCAATTTTAATAGAATAATCGCTGATCTCGCCATTGTTGAATAAATTTACGGCGCAAGAATCTCCATTCATGGCAACTTGAAGATGAGAAAGAGCGTCGATAAATGTATTATTTTCGCTTATTATATTTCCGTTATAATCTACGCTTTGGCAAAGAAAAGTGAACATTGGAACCCCATTTTCCTGATCATCTACCATAATCACATTGAGCGGAGTTGTTAGGTTTTGGTTATTTATGGTATAAACGGCGCCAGCAGCAGGATTTTCTATCTTCAGATTAACCTCAACTATATTTTGATCTTGGATTTGACTAGGATCAATTACAAGCTCGTCAGATTCTCCAGAGAGAGTCATCTCTAGCACTGTTCTTATTTGTGACGAGCCCGCGCCCAAAGGCTCATTTTGAATAACAATCGAGGAATTAGTAGCTGCAGCTCTTCTTGCATCAGCCCTAATTTCTGCCGTTGGTAAAAAACTCGACATTGAACTATAAACTTTATTCGCTGCATCTGTGACGCTTTTTGCGATATAAGAGCCCCAGCCATCCGCTTGCGGCATTGGCGCAGATTTAGAAACGGCAACTGGGCCAGAATTGCTAGGTTGGTTTGCAATTATGCCTTTATCATCAACTAATTTTCCAATTGCAGTTGTAGCTTTTGCAGCCAATAATAGCGGATGACTATGCATCTTTTGATCGAATCCCTTGGCGATGGCGTCAGATCTTTCTGAGAGATCTTTGTCGGGATCTTGTGAGTAGGGAAATCTTTCCTTATTTTCTTTTGCAAGTTTTGCAAAAAGTTCATCTATCTCTGAATCTGTGGGGGTTGCTATGTCTTGAAATTGTGGAGCTATTTTGTTTTCAGATGACGATCTTTTTCTGTGTGAGTTAGCTCTGTTTGGGCGTCTTGGCATAGATTCAATATAAATTGTTGTTATTTATAGAAATTATTTATTTCTGGCATTTAGGCAGTCGCGATAATTCTAGTGCCTTTATTATTGATCTCGCTGTATCGTCAGGAGAAGTCGATGTAAAGAATACTACAAAAACCCATTAACTCGCTAACTCGCCATTAGTCAATAGTTTTTTTGTATAGAAAATTGAAACTAACTGAAATGCGGAGCGAATTCGTTTGAATAATTCATGATAAATGGCCCAAAATAGAGCAAATAAAATATTTCAGCTAAAATGACCATTCAAAAAATATCGAGATCACAAATTTTGTCCTTCTCGTTTCTGGCCTTGCCCTTGGCGTTTGTTGGGATTCCAATTTATCTCAATATCAGTGATTTTTATGCCAGAAAATTTGAGATTGATCTTGCAATAATCGGATTTCTATTAATTTTTATCCGCATTATCGATGCCTTGCAAGATCCGTTCATCGGTTATTTTTCTGATTCGCTTTCGCAAAAAGGAATCAGTCATAAAAAAATTATTTATATAGCGTCATCTTTTCTTTGCTTAAGTTTTTATCTGGTTTTTAACCCGCCAGCACTTCTTAATCAAGGCTTGTCAATTATTTGGTTTATAATATTTCTTACTGCAACTTATAGCTGCTTCAATTTTGTTGTTATAAATTTTGAGTCTTTTGCTGCAATAATTGCCAAAAATGATCAAGAAAGAATTGCCATAAACTCTTCCAAAGAAATGCTTGGAGTGATTGGAATGATTTTTGCTTTTTTGTTGCCAACCTCGTTTATTTATTTTTTTCACCTAAATCCTAATTCGCTATATTTGGTTTTGAGCCTTGTTTTTGTAGGCTTGATGCTGGTTGCAACTTTTGGATTTTTTCGCAAAGTAAAAACAGAAAATATAATTTTGACCAATATTTCAACATTCAAGCTAAAGTTTTTTCAAATTTTGCAAGATAGAAAATTTTTGGTTTTTCTCGGAATATTCTTGCTGAACTCTGTAGCAGTAAGCTTGCCAGCTGCGAATCTAAATTTTTATATTCGCGATGTTTTGCAAAAAGAAGAAAGCTTGGGATTATTTTTGTCGCTCTATTTTATTTCGGCATGCCTTTTTATTCCGCTATGGAAATATCTATCAAACAAATTGGGCATGGTTAAATCTTGGATTTTATCAATTTCATTTTCGGTGATAACTTTCTTTTTCGCCTATTTTTTAACCGCCCAAAATGCCAATTATTTTTACCTTGTTTGTTTTTTGTCAGGAGTCTGCCTTGGCGCAGATTTAATAACTCCGCCAGCAATTTTGGCTAAGATTATTGCCAATAAAAAAGAAATGACCTCATCTTATTTTTCTTTGTGGAATTTGGTGACAAAACTCGGCTTAATGATCGCCGCTTCAAGCAGTTTAATTTTTCTTGGAATGTCGGGTTATCAACCGGGATTTGTTGTGAGTAATTCAATTAATCATATTTCATTTGTTTATGCGCTATTGCCATGTATTTTAAAGATAGTCACAATCTTCAACCTCAATTATTTTACAAGAAATTATGAAATTTAAAAAAATCTTAATATTTATGACAATACTCTCTTTGTTTGGCTGCTCTTCAATTGATCCAAAAATTTATACAAAAAATTTGCCAAAAATGGATATTCGCAATTACCTAAATGGCAAATTAGAAGCGCAGGGAGTTTTGCAAAATCGCGCTGGCGAAGTAACAAGAACTTTCACCGTAAAAATGGTTGGAACTTGGAAAGGCAATGAAGGAAAACTTGAAGAAGATTTTACTTTTTCTGATGGCAAAAAAGATCGTCGTATTTGGGAAATAAAATTTTCAGACGACAATAATTTTACCGCCAAAGCCCATGATACTGTAGGAATTGCAAAAGGTCAGCAATATGGCAATGCAATGAAAATGGACTATATTTTAAAAGTGAATGTTGACGGCAAAGATTACGATATTCGTTTAATCGATTGGATCTATTTAGTTGACGAAAAAACCGCAATCAATGTTTCTCAAATGACAAAATTTGGGTTTCGCGTTGGCACTTTATCAATCTCATTCAAAAAACTTTAACCTGTGTCAAAGACCTCAGTTGCAATTTTTTGGTTTCGTCGCGATTTAAGGCTTTGGGATAACGCCGCTTTGTGGAGTGCTTTAAAATCTGGCTCGGCGGTTTTGCCAATTTTTATTTTTGATCGCAATATTCTCGATCACCTTACAAACAAAAGAGATGCTAGGGTTTTATTCATTCATCAAGAAGTTAGTCGCTTAAAGAATGAGTTAGAAAAATTCGGATCTTCTTTAAAAATTTTTTATGGAAAACCACAAGAAGTTTTTGCAGAAATACTAAATGACCATAACGTAACGGCAGTGTTTGCAAATTGCGATTACGAGCCTTATGGGCAAAATCGCGACAAAGAAATTTATAAATTTCTAAAGACGCAAGGCCTTGATTTTAAAGGCTCGAAGGATCATGTTATTTTTGAAAAAGATGAAATTTTAAAAGACGACAAAAAGCCTTACACAGTTTTTACGCCTTACGCTAATAAGTGGAAAAAGGCTATAAACGATTTTTATCTAAAATCTTATCCTAGCGAAAATTATCAAAAAAATTTCTTACGTTGCCCTCCTTTTTCTTTGCCAAAGCTTGCAGAAATTGGTTTTGAAGATTTTGATTTCGCTTTTTTCCCTCAAAGAAAAATCAGCCTAGAAATAATTTCTCAATATGCTTCAAACCGCGATTTTCCTGCGATTAAGGGCACTAGTCGCTTAAGCCTTCATTTAAGATTTGGCACTGTGAGTATTCGTCAACTTTGTCGCATTGCCATGCTTGAAAGTGAAAAATGGCTAGATGAATTAATTTGGCGCGATTTTTATCAGATGATTATTTTTCACTTTCCTCATTCGGCCACTTCGTCATTTAAGTCGCAATATAACGCAATTTTGTGGAGCAATGATTTGCAAGATTTTCAAAAATGGTGCGAGGGAAAAACTGGATATCCGATTGTTGATGCAGGCATGCGAGAGCTTAATGCAACTGGCTTCATGCATAATCGAGTTCGCATGATTGTTGCTAGTTTTTTAAGCAAACATCTTTTGATCGATTGGCGCTGGGGCGAAAAATATTTTGCTGAAAAACTTTTAGATTACGAATTGGCAAGTAATGTTGGGGGGTGGCAATGGGTTGTTGGAAGTGGCTGCGACGGTGCTCCTTATTTTCGTATTTTTAACCCCGCAAGTCAGGCCGCAAGATTTGATCCAGAAGAAAAATATATAAAAAAATGGGTTCCAGAATTAAAAAGTGCAAAATATCCACAACCAATAATCGATCATAAAATTGCTAGGCTGAGATGTTTGGAGGTTTTTTCGAGTGCTTTAAAAAAGAAAATTTAACAATAATTTAATTATGAAAAATATTTTTGATCCCATCGAATTTGGCGCAATTGAAGCCAAAAATCGCATCGTAATGGCGCCATTAACTCGCATGCGCAGTAAGCAACCGGGAAATATTCCTTACGAATTGAGTGCAAAATATTACGAACAGCGCGCATCGGCTGGCTTGATTATTTCTGAAGCAACGCAAATTTCGCAGCAAGGGCAGGGCTATCCGGCGACCCCTGGCATTCATTCTTCAGAGCAAATTGCGGGGTGGAAGCTTGTAACTGGAGCAGTTCATAAAGCTGGCGGAAAAATTGTTTTGCAGCTTTGGCATGTTGGCAGAATTTCGCATCGCTCGCATCAGCCTAACGATCAGCTTCCAGTTGCGCCATCGGCGATTAAACCAGCGGGCGGAACTTATTCTTCAACTTGGAAAGAGGTTGCTTTTGAAACTCCGCGAGCCCTAGAAAATGCAGAAATATCTTCGATTGTTGACGACTTCAAAAAAGCCGCGCAAAATGCCAAGGAAGCAGGATTTGACGGGGTTGAGGTGCATGGCGCCAATGGATATTTAATCGATCAATTTCTGCAAACTGGGTCAAATCACAGAACTGATAATTATGGCGGATCAATCGAAAATCGCAGCCGTTTTTTGCTCGAAGTTGTAGATGCAGTTTCGCAGGTTTGGGGCGTTGAAAGAGTAGGGGTCAGGCTCTCTCCATACGGAACCTTTAACGACATGAAAGACGAAGATCCGATCGCACTTTTTAGTTATGTTTTGCAAGAGCTAAACAAAAGAAAGATTGCTTTCGTTGATTTGATTGAGCCTAGAGCCACAAACGCTGGCGGTGCTGATGGCAATGTTGAAACCGCGCCTGATGCCGCAAAAATTTTTCGCAAAAACTTTAGTGGAAAATTAATTTCGGCGGGCGGATATCTTCCTCAAAGCGCAAAAGAAGCGGTTGAATCTGGAGAAGTTGACGCAGTTGCTTTTGGAAGATGGTTTATTTCTAACCCCGATTTAGTGCAAAGAATCAAGGTTGGCGCCGAATTAAATAAATATAATCGCGCCACATTTTATGGCGGCTTAGAAAAAGGCTACACCGATTATCCAACCCTTTAATTGAAAAAACATGAGAAAAGTTTGTTGGATAATTGGCGCAAGCAGCGGAATTGGCGAGGCTTTAATAGATAAGTTTTACGAAGAAAATTACGATTTGGTAATTTCGGCCAGAAGCCTTGATAAGCTTGAGCTGATCAAAGAAAATTTGCTCTCTAAAAATCAAAATTTAGGCAAAATTTTAGTTGACGAACTCGATGTTTCTAATGGCGATTCTTTGCAAAAAACTTTAGAAAAAACCATAGCTCAATTTCAAAAAGTTGATTTAGTGATTTTTTGTTCGGGCATTTATCAGCCAATGTCGGTGATTGATTTTGATCTTGAGCTTTCTAAAAAAATTATCGATGTAAATTTGGTTGGCGTGCTCAATCTTTTGCACTTAATTGTTCCTCAAATGATCAAGCAAAAATTTGGGCATATTGCTGTTATTGCAAGCGTTGCGGGCTATTGTGGCTTGCCAAAATCTTTTGCTTATGGCGCTTCAAAAGCGGCGCTAATCAATCTTTGCGAGGGAATTTATCCCGAGTTAAAACTTAACAAAATCGATCTTTCGGTGATTAATCCCGGTTTTGTAAAAACGCGCCTTACCGATAAAAATAATTTTAAAATGCCTTTTCTAATTTCTTCTAAAGAGGCTACAGATGCGATATTTCAAGGCTTGATGAAGAAGAAATTCGAAATTCATTTTCCGAAAAAATTTACTTTTTTTCTGAAAATTTTGCGATTACTTCCTTATAAAATTTTCTTTTTTATTACTAAAAAAATAACTTAATTGCACAAATGAATAAGCCTTCAATTGCAATCATTGGTTCGGGCATATCTGGTCTGTCTGCGGCCTATTTTCTTGCCGATAAATATCAGTTGAAATTGTTTGAAAAAAACAATTATTTAGGCGGACATTCAAACACCGTTAATATTAATTATAGCGGGAAAAAAATAGCCGTAGATACCGGCTTTATTGTGTTTAACCACAAAACTTATCCTAATTTAAAAAAGTTTTTCGAGCTACTCAAAGTTGATTGCGTCAAAAGCAATATGTCTTTTGCTGCAAAGATTAATGATGGAAAAATTGAATATGCAGGAACGAACTTGGCGGCATTTTTTGCGCAATTAAAAAACGCTTTCAATCCAAAATTTTGGCAGATGCTTTTTGATATTTTGCATTTTAACAAAAAAGCTGAAGAAATTTTAAATAAGCCTTTCGACGCAAATTATGCTTTAAAAAATTTGCTAGATGACCTTAAAATGGGAAAATATTTCCGCGAATTTTATATTTTACCAATGTCGGGTGCAATTTGGAGTTGCCCGCCCGAAACTATGCTTAATTATCCAGCGCAAAGTTTTGTCGAATTTTTTAAAAATCACGGCTTGCTAACAGTTGCAGATCAGCCGCAATGGTATACCGTAAATGGCGGCTCGGTTGAATATATAAAAAAAATTTCTGCAAAAATTTTACCTTTTACAAGTCTTGATGACGAGGTTTTAGAAGTTGAAAGAACGCCAGATAATAAAGTTTTGGTTGTTTCAAAAAAAGGCAAAGAAGTTTTTGATTTGGTTTTATTTGCTTTGCACGGAGATCAAGTTTTAAAAATTCTAAAAAATCCATACGCGCAAGAAAAAGAAATTTTTTCTAAATTTACTTATCAAAAAAATCATACAATTTTACATCGCGATAAATCGGTAATGCCTTACTCTAAAAAGGCTTGGGCGAGTTGGGTTTATTCTAAAAATCAGCAAAAAACCAACTCAATTTCGGTGAGTTATTGGATGAATAATTTGCAAAATATTGATCATAATTTTCCGCTTTTTATAACGCTGAATCCAAATCAAAAAATTGCTACAGATAAAATTTTTGCAGAATTTATTTACGAACATCCAATTTTTGACGCAAAAGCAATTGAGGCGCAAAGCAGCATTGACAAGCTTCAAGGGCTTGATCGTTTTTATTTTTGCGGCGCTTATCACAAAAATGGCTTTCACGAAGATGGCATTTCTTCGGCTCTTAGCGCAATTAATAAACTTAATGTTTTTGCGCCATGGCAATGATAAAATCTTCGTTTATTTGTTTAGCGCAAGTCTTTCACAAAAGGCTCGCGCCTTCAGTTAACCAATTTTCTTATCGCGTTTTTTATATTTGTTTCAACATTGTTAAAACAAAAAATCTTTGCTCAAAATTTTTATCATTAAATTGTTTTAATCTTTTTAGTTTTTACGAAAAAGATCACGGAGAGCGCGATGGCTCAAGCCTTGATGGCTGGATAAGAAAAATTTTGCTAACCCAAAATATCAGTCATCATGTGAAAGAAATTTTTCTCATGACGCATCCGCGCATTTTGGGATATGCTTTTAACCCAGTAAGTTTTTGGTTTTGCTTGAATGACCAAGAAGAATTAATCGCAGTTTTGGCCGAAGTTCATAACACTTTTGGTGAAAATCATAATTATTTGATTTTTAATCGCGATCATTCGCCAATTAAGCAGGATCAATGGTTTGACGCCGATAAACAATTTCATGTTTCGCCATTTTTTGAAGTAAAAGGAAGCTATAAATTTCGCTTCATTTTTAGCCAAGATAAAATCGCTGCTTGGATTGATTATCTTTCTAATTCTAAGCAAAAAAGCCTTTTAACAAACGTTGTTTGCAAAAATATCAATTTGAATGACAGCGCTTTGTTGATAAGATTTTTTGCAATTCCACTTATGACATTAAAAGTGATTTTTTTAATTCATTGGCAAGCTCTGAAGCTTTTATTTAAAGGGAATAAATACATTTCCAAGCCCAAGCAACTAATAAAAAATTTAACAATAAATAAATGAAAAATTATGACTTAATATGGTCGGCCTTAAAAAACGTTGATTACGGATCTTTAAAAGTTACTTTGCCAGACGGTCTAGAAAAAAAATTTGAAGGCAAAAATAGCGGGCCAGAAGCGGATATTAAAATTAAAAATCATCAATTAATTAATTCAATAATTTCTGGTGGCGATGTTGCTTTTGGAGAGGCTTATATAGAGGGTTTGTGGGATAGTTATAACTTGGCAGAATTACTCACTTTTTTAACGCTAAACGCGCATGCTTTAGAAGATTTTTTTCATGCGCGCAAATTTCAATCTTTTATTCTTTTTTTAAAAAGCTTTCTCACCAAAAATACCAAGCGTGGCAGCAAAAAAAATATTCAGGCGCATTACGATCTTGGCAACGATTTTTATGAATTATGGCTCGATAAAACCATGACTTATTCAAGCGCTATTTTTCACGACAAAGCCTTGTCTTTAGAAGAAGGGCAGCATGCGAAATATCAAAATATTTTATCTAAATTAAAGTCGGAAACTATTTTAGAAATAGGCTGCGGTTGGGGCGGTTTTGCTGAAGAGGCGGCGATAATTGGCAAAAAAGTCACCTGCCTTACAATCTCTAAGCGACAACGAGAATATGCAATAAATCGCATTAAAAAACAAAATCTCGATCAATTAGCAAAAATTAAGCTGCAAGATTATCGCGAAGAAAAAGGAATTTATGATAATGTGGTTTCAATTGAAATGTTCGAAGCTGTTGGTCAAGAATATTGGAGCAAATTTTTTCAAGTGATAAAAAATTCTTTAAAGTCTGGCGGAAAGGCGGTTTTGCAGATAATAACTATTGATGAGCAGGTTTTTAAAGATTATAAAAATCGTGTTGATTTTATCCAAAAACATATTTTTCCGGGTGGAGTTTTGCCTTCTAAAACAGTGATTCGCGAATTGGCAAAAATCTATGGTTTTAAAATAAATGATGAATTTTGCTTTGGCCAAGATTATTCAAAAACCCTTACAATTTGGCTTCAAAATTTTGACGCAAAATACGACCAAATAAAATCCCTAGGATTTAGCGAAGAATTCATTCGCAAATGGCGCTTTTATTTGTGCTATTGTATTGCGGGCTTTAATTCTAAAAGAACCGACGTTGTTCAATTTGAATTAGAAAAAATTTTATGAAAAATTTTATAAAGATTTTCCTCGTTCTTTTTCTGGCCGCAGTTTCTAATTTTGCTGCAAAAACTGCTCGTGCCTCAGAAAAAAATATTCCCGCTTCGCTTCAAAATATCATTAAGAGCCCAGTTCTTATTGGCTCATCAGAGTTTAAGTTTTTTGGGCTTAAGGTTTACGACATTTTTTTATGGTCAGAAAATGCAAATTTTTCTTACGATAAAATGTTTGCTATTCAAATTAAATATAAAATGAATTTTGGTCGCGAAGATCTCGTAAAAAGATCGCTTTCTGAAATTAAATCACTTCACAAAATTAGTTTAGGCGAAGAGGCGAGCTACTCCAAGCAACTTACAGAAATTTTTGATTCGGTCAAAAAGGGTGATGAAAAAATTGCAGTTTTTATTCCGTCAAGCGGGGTTTTAATATTTCATAACAATGAACTGAAAGGTAAAATTTTAGACCTTAAGTTTGCGCGATTTTTTGTCGATATCTGGCTTGACGAAAATGGATCACATCCAAAAATAACCAAAAAGCTTCTTGGAAAAAATTAATTTTATTCAAAAATCCGATATTTATGATAAATTTAGACAAGAAAAACCAAAGATTTCTAATCACTGGAGGCACTGGATTCATTGGTTCAAAGCTGGTTGCAGAAATTTTAAAAGATGGCCATAAAGTTACAATTCTCACCAGAAATAAAAAACTTCTTAAGCAAAAATCAAAAATAAACTATGTCGATAATTTGGATATCGAGATGAATTTTGACATCATTATAAATTTATGCGGAGAGCCGATTTCTCAAAGATGGACAGACGATATTAAGAAAAAAATTTATTCTAGCAGAATTGATATAACAAAAAAACTGGCTCAAATTATCAATAATTCAAAAACGCCGCCAAAGCTTGTTATTAGCGGCAGCGCAATTGGTTATTATGGAATTTCGCAAGACCAAATTTTTGAAGAAGATTCTAAAATAGAAGGTCAGAAATTATTTTCTCAAAATCTTTGCAAAGATTGGGAGATTGCGGCATCTTCAATTGCCAATAAATCAAGATTAGCATTAATTAGAACCGGCGTTGTCATTGGCAAGAACGGCGGAATGATGAAAAGAATTCTATTGCCATTTAAGTTTGGATTAGGTGGAAAAATAGGAAGCGGAAAGCAGTATTTAAGCTGGATTTCTCTTGATGACGTAATTTTGGCTATCAATCATATAATCAACAAAGATAATATTGATGGGGCGATAAATCTTACGGCGCCAAAGGCCGCAACTAACCAAGATTTTTCTAGAACTTTAGCAAAAATTTTAAATCGTCCATGTTTTTTTTCTATGCCAGCTTTTTTTGCTAAAATAGTTTTTGGGCAAATGGCCAATGAATTATTGCTTAACGGACAAAATGTTGCGCCAAAAAAACTGCTGCAAAGCGGCTATAGCTTTAAGGCTAAAAGTATTGAAGAGGCTTTAGAAAAATCAATTTAATTAAAATATGAAAAAAATAATCTCATTCATTTTGTTATTCGCTGTGCAATCATGCATGATTGGCGCTGGCGAGAATTCAAAAATTGAAGCTAACAAAAACAACTATTTTCCTAAAATAACCGGAATTGATCTTGGCGGAAAAAAGCAAGAACTTCCCGCTGTTTTTAAAAATAAATTCAACCTAGTAATTGTTGCATTTAAGCGCGAACAACAGACAGAGGTCGACACTTGGATTAAAGCGATAGAGCCGATCTTAAAAGAAAATTCAGATTTAAGTTTTTATGAAATTCCTCTAATTTATGAGCTTTCAACTTTTAAAAGAATGTGGGTCAATAATGGCATGCGTTTTGGAATAGCTGACGAA
>CAMCAW010000027.1 GCA_945872855.1 Rickettsia typhi
GTGCAATGCCAGAGTGATCGCTCGCAGTTGAAAAATCGGGCAGAGGCGATGAAGATGCTAAAATCGCGGCTTCACGAGCTAGAGATGCAGAAAAAAAGGCAGAAGCAAGATGCGCTTGAGGCCACGAAGACAGATAACAGCTGGGGTCATCAGATTCGCTCTTATGTGTTGCATCCTTATCAGATGGTGAAAGACTTGCGTACAGGCGTGGAGACGGGGAATACAAGTGCGGTTTTAGATGGTGAGATTGATGATTTTATTCGTGGGGCTTTGGCGCCGCGGGGGTAGATCTTGTTGGCGGCAAAAACCCTTACCCGATGTCCTCTGAACCGAGTTCGGCGTGCTGGTGTCTGAGGGGCAGAGGACATCGGGTAAGGGTTTTTGCCTATTTCAAGATTTTTTTAAATTATATTTTATATGCGTTGTCCATTTTGCGGAAATATTGAGACACAGGTGCGGGATAGTCGAATTTCGGACGATGCGGAGTCTGTGAAGCGGCGCCGTTATTGTACTGCTTGTGATTCTCGTTTTACTACTTATGAGCGTGTGCAGCTGCGTGAAATTCTCGTGATTAAGAAAAATGGCGAGAAGAAAATTTTTGATCCAGAGAAATTGCGCAAGTCGATTACGATGGCGGTGCGCAAGCGGCCCGTGTCTGAGCTGCAGGTGGAGAAATTGGTGAATAATATTGTGCGTCAACTTGAGGTTGAGGGCGAGTCGGAAGTTTCTTCGATGAGGATCGGTGAGATGGTTTTGAAAGCGCTGGAGAAGCTTGATAAGGTTGCCTTCGTTAGGTTTGCGTCGGTTTATAAAAACTTTGAAAAGGCTGATGATTTTCAGAAATTTATTAAGCAAATTGCGAAGGAACAGGCATGAAAAAAGAAGCACTGGCATTCTACACTGATAACGATTTGAACGAAATTATTTCTGAAAAATCGCAGAATCATTTTTTAGTTCTTGATAAAAAACCGGCGGAAGTTAAAACAAAAAATCAAAATCACGCAAGCGTTGTAAAACCAGCATTGTCAACCTCTCAAGCACTTTCAACTTTGGCAAAAAAATCGCAAATCACAGCAGTTTCTGCTGTAGTAAATGGCGCTTCAGAGCAAAAATTTATTCCGCTTAACGAAATTGTTGCGGCCGCTAAGAAAGCCGCGCAGGCTGCGAGCACAATAGCAGAGCTGCGCCAAGCGGTAGAAAAATTTGATGGTTGCGGCTTGAAAAAAATGGCGACCAACACAGTTTTTGCTGATGGAAATCCTGATTCAGACATTATGGTAATTGGCGAGGCGCCCGGAAATAACGAGGATTTGCAAGGGATTCCATTTTGTGGCGATAGCGGAAAGCTGCTCGACGACATGTTTCGCGCCATTAATCTAGACCGCACGAAGCTTTATATTACCAACGTAATTTTTTGGCGACCGCCCGGAAATAGACGCCCGACAGAGGAAGAGTTGGCAATTTGTCGGCCATTTGTTGAGCGACATATTCAGCTTTTTAATCCGAAGATTATGATTTTGGTAGGGTCAACTTCAATGTCTGCGGTGCTTGGTATTAATGATCCGGTGACAGGTGTGCGTGGAAAAATAATTGATTTTGCGGCAAATTTTATGCCAAAAAAAGTGAAAACTTTTGTGGTTTTTCATCCATCTTATTTGATGCGCCAATCAGGAAAGAAGCGCATGGCGTGGCGTGATATGTTGGTGATTGAGAAGTTTTTGCAGAGTGGTAAATAGGTGGTTTTTCGTTTAAGTTTTCGCCTAATAAATAATGATCATCATTCCCAAGGCCGCGCAAATCAAGGAAGAAAGCCAAAATATCCGCACAACTTTTTGCTCGGGCCAGCCCAGTTTTTCAAAATGATGATGAATTGGCGCCATTAAAAATATTCTTTTTTTACGCAATTTATAAGAGCCGACCTGCAGAATCACTGAGACCGCCTCGGTTACGAATAAAAGTGAAATAACAAAAAACACAAATTCTTGCTTAACAATAATAGCGATAAGGCCAATAGCGGAGCCGATTGCAAGACTTCCAACATCTCCCATAAAAATTTTTGCAGGTCTAAGGTTAAACTGCAAGAAACCAGCGATAGAGCCGATTAAGCAGGCACAAAAGAACATTAATTCTGTAGAATTTTTGATGTAAGGAAGATAAAATTTATTAGCAATGTAATAGTCGGAGACTATGTAAATTAAGGCACTGAGGCAGGTTAAATTAATAATTGCGGGCACGCTAACAAGCCCGTCAAGCCCATCGGTTAAATTGACGGCGTTAGAAGTTCCGACAATAACAAAAGTAACGAATAAAATATAAATTACTGCGCCAAGGCTAATCGAATGGCCGTGTCCGAATGGAAAGAAGACGCGGTTATTGGCGTGAATTAAATTTGTTTCGCCAAGCCACACAAAAGCAACGCCAATTATTAAAAATTGAATAATAAGTTTTATGCTGCCGCGAAAGCCTTTGGAGTTTTTATAGATGACCTTAAGCAAGTCGTCTGTAAGGCCAATGAGGGCGAAGGAAAGAAAAACTAAAAGCGTGATCCAGATATAGCTATTGCTCAAATCAAGGAAGAGTAGGGTAGTGATGGTGGTTGCAATTACAATAAAAACTCCACCCATTGTTGGGGTGTTTTTTTTGCTTTTTAGATGCGTTTCTGGGCCGTCAGAGCGAATTGGTTGATGAAAAAGCGTTTTATTATTGATGAATTTAAGGAAAAACTTTATGCCTAGCAAGGCAAGTAAATAAGAGCTTAAAAGGCAAATGAAGAATTTTAAATAGGGGCTTTCGGAAAGAAATAATTGTGTGAACACGGTTTTTTAATTTAACTTTTATTTTGTTTGAAATCTATTGAGCCTTAGAGCCCAGATCTTCAATTACTTTTTCCATCTTCATTCCTCGCGATCCTTTAACAAGAATAATATCGTCATCTTGCAAAAAGTCTTTAATTTCAAGGCTCAAAGAAGCCGCATCTAAATAAGTTTTATAATTTTTTTTGTCCAGAACTTTTGCAGAATTTTTCATCGCATCGCCAGCCAGTAGGGCAAAATCGATATTTAAATTATTGAGCGATTGCAAGGTTTCTTCATGAAGCTCTTGCGATTTTTCGCCAAGTTCAAACATATCTCCTAAAATTGCGATGGAGCGTTTTTTATTGAGGATTTTTTTTAGATTGGCCAAATATTCAATTCCTGCTTTCATTGATGAAGCGTTGGCGTTGTAGCTATCATCTATAATTGTAATGTTTTTGTCGCCAAGTTTTTTGTCAATTATTTCACCGCGACCTTTAGCGGCGCTAAGATTTTTTAAGCTGCTTAAAGATTTTACAATATCGCGCGAGGTCAAGTCTAGACAGGCTAGAACGATTAGTGAGTTTATTATTGTTGCTTTGTGAGTGGAGGAAATTTCATAAGAAATTGTGCCATGATTTTTGCTGGTAGCGTGAATAGTAGATTGTGCAAAGCTGCTAATATCAAGGCTTTGCAGGCAATAATTACTTTGTGAATTTTCGCCAAAAGATAGAATATTTTCGGGTTTTATTTTTGCAGCGAGAGCGTGATTTTTTAAAAATTCATAATATTTATTATCGCGATTAATCACCGCTAGCCCTTCAGGCTCTAAGCCTAAAAAAATTTCTGATTTTGCTAAAGCAATTTCTTCTTCATTATTAAAATTGCCAATATGCGCCGGAGCAATTGTTGTGATCACCGCCAAATGAGGCCGCGCTAGCTTTGACAGTGGCTCAATTTCTTGCAAATGATTCATACCCATTTCAAGAATTGCAAATTCAGTGTCGTTTGGCATATTACAGAGAGTAAGCGGCAGGCCAATATGATTATTAAGGTTTCCTGCTGTAGCGTGGGTTTTTCCTTGTGTGGCGAAAGCAAGTTTTAGCATTTCTTTAGTGCCAGTTTTGCCTACACTGCCAGTGATTGCGATGATTTTTGCTGCAGATTTTTTGCGTGAATACTCGGCCAATTTATAAAGTGCTGCGAAGGTATCGCGCACCAAAATAAGCTTTTTCTCCGAATAATTTTCTATAAGAATTTCTCTAGAATTGGACGGTTGTAAATTTTTTTGAAATAGCTCTGCATCGTGAATTATAGCCACTTCGCAGCCATTAAAAAAAACTTGTTCAAGAAAATCATGTCCATCATTATTTTCTCCTTTAAGAGCAAAAAACAAAGTATTTTCTATCGCTTTGCGACTATCAATTACGACCTCATTGACCGCAATTTCTGATTTTAGATTATGATGCAGAAGCTCTCCACTTAAGGCTTCAATGAGTTCATTTGTGTTCCAAAGCATTTTTAAGGGCAACATTAAATTGAGATAATCTTGGTTACTGAAGATTCTTAATTTCATCCTCATCAAATCTAGCGCCAAATTTTTGGATGATTTTTGAGGCAAGTAAATTTCCTAAGCGGCCAGATTTTTCGAGGGTAAAATTATGGTTAAAGCCAAATAAGAATCCAGCAGCGAAGCAGTCTCCCGCACCAGTAGTATCAACTAATTGCGAGATTTTTTCAGAACCAAGTTCAATATGATTTTGATAAGAAAAAATAACGCAGCCTTTTTCGCTTCTTGTGATAACCGCTAATAATTTTTTATTGATTGCAAAAAAATCTTTTATTTTTTGAAAGCTATTTTTTTCGATATTTTCTAGCCCTAAAAGTTCTTTAATTTCGCCCTCATTAGCAAATAAAATATCGAGATCATTAACGATTAGGTCAATAAAATCAGCCTTATGGCGCGCTACGCAAAATAAATCAGAAAGTGTAAAGGCAATTTTTACATTATTTTTTTTCGCCAAAGAAATGGCTTTTTTTAATGCTAAAATTGTTTCTTCGCGATCCCATAAGTAACCTTCTAGATATAGGATTGACGATTCTTTAAAGGTTTCGTCATTTATGTCTTCCGCATCAATTTCAGAGGCACAACCAAGAAAAGTGCACATCGTTCTTTGGGCGTCGGGAGTCACTAAAATAAAGGATTTAGCTGAAGTGCTAGTGGCAAATCTTTTGGCCACAAAATCAATTCCGGTTTTTTGAATTTCAGAAATAAATTTTCTACCAAAATCATCGAGCGCCACTTTTCCAACAAAAGAAGCCTTGTTTCCTAATTGTGCAATAGCTGCGATAGAGTTAGCTGCAGAGCCACCTGAGGTGATTTTTTCTGCGGGCAATTCTGATAATTTTTGCGCTATATTTTCATCAATCAAAGACATCGAGCCTTTGATTAAAAAATTTTCTTCCAAAAATCTTTCATCAACTTTACACACAACATCAACAATCGCATTGCCAATTCCGATAATTTTATTTTGCATTTTTTATATCTTTTATTTTAATTTTTTCGCCAAAAACTGATTTTAATTTTTCTACAAACCCCCACGGAGCGTTGACAACAAACAATCCGCAGCTATGCATTTTATAAGTGGCATCTCTTTTATCATCAGAAAAAATTATGTGAGAAATCTCGCTAAATTTTAACACTGCCATTTCTTTATAAAATTTTTGCAAAATTTCTTGCTCACCTTCTTTGTTAATTATTGGGTGCCAAGCCAGATAAATGCCGTGCGCAAAGCGTTTTTGCGCATCTTTTAGTGAAGTGACAATTTTCTCATAATCATCGCTAATTAAATTTTCTCCTTTATCAAAAGCGGGGTCAATTAAGATGAGACCGCGTTTTTCTAGGGGTGGCAGCTTTGATTTTAAAAGTGAAAAGCCATCAACATTTAAAGAGTGAAATTTTTTATTGCCTGCAAAGTTGCGTTTTAAGCGAACAAATTCTTCTTTTTTGATTTCAGCAAAAATCGCGTGATCTTGCGGCCGTAGGAAGTATTGGATTATATAAGGTGAGCCGGGATAAAATTTTAGCTCGGTAAAATTTTTGTAATTGGCTAAATTATTTTTGTAATCAGTTTGGTAAGAATTAATTTTGGCGAGAATTTTTATATAATTTAGTAGATTTAAATCATTGAAATCTCGGGTTTTTAAAAAAGTTTGAATGCCATCTAGAGCCTCGCTGGTCTTGATTGCTTCCTCTGATGTTAAATCATATTTTCCAGCGCCAGCGTGAGTGTCTAATACAAAAAATGGCGTTTCTTTTTCTTGTAATTTTTCGAGGCAAAAAATTAATGCAACATGTTTGAAAATATCAGCAAAATTGCCGGCGTGATAGAGGTGGCGGTAGTTCATCGGATTTATTATCTATTACTAAGAAATTGTTTATTAAAATATGAGGCCCATAAAGCTTAGGGCCGCAAGGGTTTAGCCAAAAAACCAACCAGTAATCATATAGTTTAGCAAGAGAATTGTGATTGATGCGGCCACGACAGCATTGGTTGTAGCGGCACCAACTCCTTCAGCGCCACCTTTCGAATTATAGCCAAAATAGCAGCCCATAACAGAAATAATAAAGCCAAAGCAGCCAGCTTTGGTAAGGCCAGAGACCACATCGATTCTCTCTAAAAATTTGAAAGTGCTGCTAATATATGGCCCCGGAGAAAAGCCGAGAACATGCACGCTTACTAGATAGCCGCCCATTACGCCGATTATATCTGCCACTAAAACAAGCAACGGCAACATTAGCAAGCCCGCTAAAACACGGGGTGCAATGAGATATTTGAATGGATTTGTTGAGAGTGTGCGCAAAGCGTCGATTTGTTCAGTAACGCGCATGGTGCCAATTTCTGCGGCCATTGATGCGCCAACGCGACCAGCAACCATAAGGCCCGCCAGCACTGGTCCTAATTCTCGCGTAATCGATAAAACGACGACGGTTGCAATAGTGCTTTCGGCGTTAAAGCGTGAAAAGCCAGAATAGCTTTGTAAAGCTAAAACTGCGCCACTAAAGATGGCTGTAAGGCCCACAACTGGCAGTGAAAAATAACCTATTTGTAAAAACTGGCGCAAAATTATGCGCGGATAAAATGGTGGCGTGAAGCAATGGCGCACTGCGTTAAAGGCAAAAATGGCAATATCACCAATTTTGCGCAAATTGACAAGTGTGAAAAAGCCAGTTCTTTCAAGGACGAGAAGGGTTCTTGCTATCATTTTTATAAAAAATTACTTGAAATAAAATGTTGATTTGAGGTGATGCTAGATCGTTTTAATTAAAACTCAAAACTATTGTCGATTGTACGAAAAATAGGCGTCAAATATAAATTCTTTGCAGCGCTTCTTCTGGCTTGCTTTGCCTGCGTCTTGATCTTTCTTGTTATTCATACTTTTTCGCATAATTTTCACAAAAATCTGGAGTTAATTTAATCGGATCAAATTTTGTTGAAAAAACCTTTGCGATAAAAAGTCATAACTCATAAAACCATGATATATCTAGTTGTGTGCTATGCTTTTTTTTCTAATATTTAAAATAATAATATAATTGCTGCATCTATAATTTTTATGGTTGCGGCATTTTATTTATTTTTAATTTGGCGTAAATTCGATCGCACTAAATTAGCCTATTTTTCATCTTCCTTCTTTTCTCGCGCCCCACCATTTGTTTCTTAGATTTTTACCTTCGTAAATTCCTTAAGAAACAAATTATTAAAACATGAAAAAATACTTATTTTTGTTGCGCAACTTTTTCAATTTTGTTGCAAATTTTCTGCCTGCGCTTTCCATTTTATCGATCTCAAGCCTTAATAACACTGCTTTTGCTGCAATTGAGGAATATGAGGTCACTGCAAAAAAACTAGATGTTTCGCGCAATAAACTGGCTCCAAGCATTGACGCTTCTAGCTTCTCATCAATTTCTGTAGAGTTAATCAAGTCTTGCAATAATCCGCGTTTAAACCAATTGCTATTGAGAAATTTGCGTAAGTGGAAATTTGCTCCAGCCAATATTGCAGGCGTTACCACGGCTTCAACACAGGATATAAAAGTTAATTTTAAGGTTGAATAATTTATAGCTAAATAACAGCGATTTTGATGCTGCTTTATAGAAGTGAAGCGCTAAAATATCGTCATTACAACTTTAAAAAAACCAATAATGCCAAGCCTTAACGAGATAAAAACATTTCCCTATTCTGCTCAAAAAATTCACGAGCTTGTAATGGATATTGAAAAATATCCCGATTTTTTGCCATGGTGCAAGCAAGCGAAAATTATTGAGAGAGCTTCTTCGGGCCAACTCACCGCTGATCTCCTTATTAATTTTAAAAATTTTTTCGAGAAATATCGTTCTGAGGTAAAGCATGGAAAGCATGGTGCGGGCCTTTATTTTATTGAGACGAGAGCAATAGATGGCCCGTTCAGAAGTCTTTTTAGTAGTTGGAAAATTCGTGAATTAGAAAATGAAAAATGCGAAGTAGAATTTTTTATCGAGTTTCAATTTAACTCGTTCATTTTAGAAAAAATGATCGGAGGGATTTTTGAAAAAGCTGCTCTCAAAATGATACAATCTTTTGAGAGCAGGGCGCATGGGCTTTTCTCAGAGCAGATTAAGCGTCTATAGTTTCGGCAGGCTTAATAATATTTCCGAGCTTTTTTGGCTTCAAATTAATTTGCATCGGCAACACTACCATCGTTTTTCCCTTATTGTGTAAGCGGCGCTGCATGATATAAGCGACGTGGTTATACAAAAATTGCGTGAAAATATTCTCATGGTCAAAAATAAATTTCGTGCCAAAGAATGTGGTGTTGGGATAGTCTTTCATCACGCGATTAGAGAGCTGCGAGAGCTTCTCAGATATATCTGTGCCATAGCCAACATATGATTTGGCAAAGCGCCCGTTGGCGTTGCAATAATTGCGATATTTACGCAAAGTCGTTTTGGTGCGACGGCGCATTTCACGCCATTTTTTTTCTTCGCTGAAAATGTTAGAATCAAGCTCTCCCACCGTTACAAAAATAAAATTCTTGAAAATGCCGGGGAATAATTTTTTGATTTGCAATAAGCAATTCATACCACTGCCAAAAGTTTGATCTAGAATAATCGCGGCTGTAGGAGCATTTTTATCAACTTTTTCTTCAGTTAAAACGCATTCGGCAATGTTTTCGTAATCAGCAAATTGTAATTCATTTTCTGCAAGCGCCGATTTTAGGCGACCGTAGAGGCGCCTTACTGCGTAGCCAGTTCCAATGAATATAGAGGTGATCAATATCGTGATCCAGCCGCCTTCATAAAATTTTTCAAAAACCGTGATTGCTAAAATTCCAGCGCAGACAATAAAGCCAATTAAAGCTATGACAAACTTGCGGCGCCATTTTGGCTTGTGACGATGACGAACCCAATAGATTGTAAGGCCCAACAGCGACATTGAAAAAGTGATAAACACATTGATACTGTATAATACCACCAAAATTCGCACTACGCCGCCAGTGATTATTAATGTTAAAATTGCGGCGAAGGTCATCAATAAAATGCCATTTTTTATCACCAATCGACTTGAAAGTGAGCTGAAAGATTTTGGCATCCATTCGTCGGAGGCCATGTTGGCAATGACTTGCGGGCCTGCTAGCAAGCCAGAATTGGCAGCAACTAAAAGTAATCCAGTTTCAAGTAGCAGCAATATTGGCACGATAATTGGCCCCAACTCTACGCCGCCAAGCGACCAAGTCTCTGTGATAATATAAAATACCGAGGCATTAAGAGTTTGCCCTTCAGTTTTGCTAACGCCCCACAATAAATAAAGGAAAATAATGCCTGCAGCCATGAATGCCAAGGAGATAGCCAGCATCAACATTGTGAGTTTTGCTGTTTTAATGCGTGGTTCAGAAAGTGTATTTACGTTGTTTGAAACGGCTTCCAGCCCAGTATAAGTGCCGCCCCCCATTGAAAAGGCTTTGAGAAATAATGAGACCACAAATAACAATCCCGCAGTTTCGCCAAGGCTTTGCGATTCTTCAACGGCTTTAGGCACAAGTTCTGAGAGGCCATAGCGATGCGCAAAAATTCCGTATAATATTAATGCTACGTGAGTGAAAATGAAGCCCAGAAAAATTGGCATGAGGAATTTTATCGATTCTTTCATGCCGCGCAAATTGAGGAAAGCCAAGAGTAGCACCAGTAAAATGGCGGTAAAAATTTTGAGCCATTGAAATTCTAGTGGAAAAAAACTGAACATCGCATCAATCCCGCTGGCGACAGAAATTGAAATTGTGAGAACGTAATCAACAATTAAAGCGGAGCCAGAAATTAAGCCAGCGTAGGGCCCAAGCAACCTTGTTGCCACGCGATAACCACCACCACCACCCGGAAATAATTCAATAACTTGAGTGTAAGCGTAAGAGATTATAAAGACCGTGAAGGCTGTTGCAATTGCAAGATAAATTGCGAGCTCTTCATGTGTTCCGAGTGCTAAAAATGCCTCTTCGGGGCCATAGCAAGAAGATGAAATTCCATCGGCACCAAGCCCAACCCACGCCATAAAAGCGATGAGTGAGAGACTTTTGCGAGTCTCGTTATCAAAGGGATCACGCGGTTTTCCAAGAAGAAAATTTCGTAGCTTAATTAGCATTTTTACAAAGATGTTCGCTTAGTAGAGTGCAAAGCGCACTGCATAAATTGGTGGATTAATTCGGGTGATTTTTTTCCTCTTTCTTTTTCAATTCCAGAAGAAATATCGATCATTTGCGCGCCCGTTATTTTCAAGGCCTCATCGATATTATCGATATTTAGCCCTCCCGACAAAAACCAATTTTTTGAGCAAGAAAAATTCTGCAAAATTTTAAAATCAAAAGATTTTCCTGATCCGGCGGTAATATTATCAAAAAGAAAAATATCAGCCGAATCAGTAAAATCAATGCTTTGTTCTAAATCAATTTTGTTGCTAATTGCAAAAGCTTTAATGATTTTTATTTGAGGAAAGGCTTTTTTAATTTCTAAAACACGCTCTTTGTTATCAACGTTATGAAGCTGAAAGTATTGTGGTTGTAGGTTGAAAGCGATGTTGTGCAAAGTCTCCAAACTAGGATTAACAACAACGGCAACTTTTTGAATATGAGGAGGAATAAGTTTTGCAAGCTCGGCAGCCTTTGCGGGAGTAATGTTGCGCGGAGATTTATCATGGAAAATGAAGCCAATAAAATCGGCCTTATTTTCAATTGCACTCAACAATGATAACTCTTCGGTAAAGCCACAGAGCTTAACTTTCATGTGCTTAAAGTTTGAATCCGGGAGGAAGTGGCATTCCGCTAGTTGCGGCTTTAATCGAGCTCGCCGAACCTTCGTCCATTTTATTTTTGGCGTCATTAAAAGCGGCGATAATTAAATCTTCTAGCACTTCTTTTTCTTCTTTTTTCATCAAAGAATCACTAATAGCAATTTTTTTGGCAACACCCGCGCCGTTGATTAAAACCTTAACCAATCCCGCTCCAGACACTCCTTCATATTCATGATTTGCTAAATCATCTTGAATTTTTTGCATTTTTTTCTGCACTTCTTGAGCCTGTCTCATTAAAGCTTTGATATCCATATTTTTTATTTTAAACGTTAAATCCAATTTGTTTTAAAACGCTGCGCAACTTATAGCGCAAGACCTGACTCATTCTTCTAAGCATACCAGATTTGTCAACATTTTCCTGCGCAAATAGCGAATATTCTAAAGTTTTGTAATTTTTAATTTCAATTTTCATCGTCGCAATCTTAGAGCCCTTTGCAACGGGCGCATAAATTGGTCCTAAGTAATTTATTTTTACTTTGACGTTTTCGAGCTGTTTTTCTGCGGGAACATTAAGCGAAATCTCTTGATTTGGCGCTACTGCAACCTCACTTTTATTGCCCATCCACATTTTTAATTTGGCGACAGTTTTATCTTTTTCAAATAGCGTAAGTTTTTTATATTCGCCAAAACCATAATCGAATAATTCGGTGATTAAAACCGCGCGCTGCTTCGGAGTTTTAACTTTATTTACCACGGCAACCAAGCGACGATTATTGCGCTTAACGCTTGCAACCACGCCGTAAGCGCCATCGCCAGTATAGCCAGTTTTGCCGCCGACCACGCCATCATAATTCACCAATAATGGATTGTGATTTGATTGGGTAATCGAGCGATAAGTGAATTCTTTGATGGAAAGATATGGTGCGAATTGCGGGAAATCTTGATAGATGCGTGAAATTAAAGTGCCAAGATCGCGCAAACTCATGTAATGCCCTTCTTCATTGAGCCCGTGCGGGTTTTGAAAATGGCTATTTTTGAGGCCGATTTCTTTAGCCTTAGCGTTCATTAAAGCGACAAATTTATCGATGCTGCCAGCAGAGCTTTCAGCCAGCGCAATCGAGGCATCATTGCCAGAAACTGCAAGTAAGCCCTTGATTAAATCTTCTATCGAAACCACGTCGCCATAATTTAAAAACATGCTTGAGCCACGTTTTTTGCGCGCATCGCTTCCAATTAGACACTGATTATTAAGGTTGAGGCGGCCTTGGCTGAGTTGATCAAACAGCACATAGGCGGTCATGATTTTTGTCATTGAGGACGGAGCGAGGTGAATATCGGCGTTTTTTTGCAACAACACTTCTTTAGTGTCGCTATCCATCAAAAAATAATAATCAGCTTTAGCTAAAATAGGAAAATCTTGCGCCGACAAAGGCGCAGCAAATGCTTGACTAGCAAGCATCGCACTAAAAATTAATCCCGATAATATCAATTTTTTCATTCAATTTATTTATTTTGGTTGGGCGGCAGCGTTGGCTGGGGCTGCATTGGCTGGAGTTGCGGCGGCATTATTTTGATTCGAGGCACCGCCATTTTGTGCAATATTTTGTTTAATAACTTGCAGCGCAATCGCTTTTTGCAGCGTGTCATCTAGCGTTGGCGCATTTTCTGCTTTTTGAATATCAACATCTTTTTTAGGAGCCGCAGAATCTTCGCCAAAAATCTTCGCCAATTTTTGCTGTTTTTTCAACTGCTTTTGCTCCTTGATTAAAATCTCGCTCAGCTCAATTTCTTCTGCGCTTTGCGATTTTATAATTTCATCAATATTTTTTTGCAAAACTTGATTTCCAGCCAACAGATAACGCTTTTTATTCAAGGTAGAAGCGACTCCGTAATGATCGCGATCAGGAATTTTTATCATATCGAATTCTAATCCAGAAGCCACAAAAGGTGGGCTAAGGCCGAGATTGTAGGTTAAATCAAACATATCGTCTGGCAATTTATTTTGCCCAGCAGCCTTTGCCGCCGCAAGACTTTGCGCATCAGGAGAAAAATCTTCTATTTGCTTTAGTGAGAATTTTGCAGTATCAACGTTGGCAGAAGAATATTGCGCCGCCCCAGAAACGCCAAGCAATTCATTGGGGCTAGCAAATTTATTTGCAGCATTTTGCGATTGAAATTTTGGAAGCGGAGCTTCGTCAGGCTGCGCAAGAGGAGCTGGCGGTAAGCGCGCCGCGTTAATTTTAGAAACGTCAGATGAAAATTTTCTCTCAAATTCAGCGTTAGATTTATTTTGAACGTTATTATTAGAGCAAGAGACTGCAGCTTCAAGTGCAAGCAATAAAAAACCTTTAATAAAAAATCTACCCAAAATCATTATTTATTTTTTTACGATAATTGCTTGTTGTCCTGATTTTGCAAGCTTTGCAATCATTGCGTTAGCTTTTGGCTTACTAGAAAACGGTCCGATTAAAACGCGATATACTGTTTTATCATTATTTTGCGCCTCCTCAACCACTACAGTAGAGGACTTACCAGCTAAATTCTCAATTTTAGTAAGAGAATTATTGGCATGTTGTAACACAGTAAATGAGCCAGTTTGCACAAAGATTCCTTTTTGTTTTTTGGCCACAGCGCCTTGATTATCAGCTGTGGTGGCTGGCATGATATTCTTTTTGTTGAGAGTATATTCGATAGTGCGATCCTTATTTTTTGCGCCATTTCCAGCAATTAAAATATCAGCCTCATTAACCTCTGGAGCCGCTGCAGGCGGAGTCGGTTGTGGATTAGTCGGCATCTGCAAAGTATTCTTAATTGCATCTGTAGATGAAGCGCCAAAGTCTTTATTGGCATATTTATTATTTGCCACTTGTTGTTCTGGAGCCGCGTCAACCTTGCGTGGCTGCGCCTGAATTTTTTCTTCCGAGAGATTTCCTTGCGATGCCAAAGCTTGTATATTTAGCTCAGGAGTTCGCATTTGCACATTGCGAGGATTGCCCTGCAAATCAACAATGCGTAGCTTAGCCTGCTTAGGAGAGTTGCCGCAACCAGCAAGCCCAAACAATGCAACAAAGAAAAATATTCTACAAAAAAATCGCATATTTTTTAAATTTGTTTTTGAAATAGCTCGCTTTAAAAATGAACTATTTTTGATACTGAATTAATTAACAGTTTAGTAAAAAAAACAAGCAAGATTTTTTAATGAGTTCGGCCATGTTGCTTCCCAGCCACTCGCTCTTGCGCCTCGACCATACTAACCCAAAATCCGCGATTAGCACGTTTATTAATAACTTGCGCCGATTGTATTAAATAAGTTAACTTTTGCCCTAAAATCATTGAAGTCCAAAATCCAATTGGCTTAACAATATCAACAATTTTCGATTCAGCTAATTCTGCCTTTTCTTTTTGTTGTTCTTCTGATGCGATTAATTCGTAGCTTTGATTTTGTCCTTGCGAAGCTTTTCCTATTTTGTCCGCCCTTACAGCAGAGTGTGCTTTAGGAATTTCATCTAGTTTGCGCAACAATTCTTCGTCTTCCTTAATAAATTTTTTCAAATCTTTTTTGATGAGTTCAGCAGTCTCTTTCGATTTTCCATAAATGGCTCTAGCGAAAAAAAACAGCACGGCAAAAAATATCCGCGTTGCTAAAATAAACAGCAAAGCCGCAACAAAAATCGTTAATAATAGCGCTATTTGATGGTTTTTTAGAAATTCAATCATAGTTATTTACAAACCTCTTTAAGCTTAGCATAGGCTTGCGAGAAGCCAATAAGGGAATAAGTGTCGTTGGAAATTTTATCGTCGCGCGTTGTGCCGACAATTGTAATTTCCTCACTTTTTTGCATTTCTTTAATTATGTCAATATCATCATTGCTATCATGGGCCCAAGCAAGCGCCATATAAGGAAATAAATAGAATTTTTTTGACCCAAACGATATTGCAACGTCAGAAGTTTGTTTGTAGATGAAGCCAGAAGAGACGCTCACTTCATCAGAATCATTCACTAGATTTGTTACCATTAAATAAGGTTCACCGCGATGCAAAAAATTGCCTTCTTGCCTTATTGGAATTGACGCGACGTAGCATATTACAGAATTGCCATGGTTACTTTTAAATACACTCCAATCTTTGAACTTAGCCTGAAAGTCTTCGGCGTTAGCGGTTGCAAAGAGTTGCGTAAAACAAAAAAGCAGCAAAAATGCCGCGAAATGTAAACAAAATTTAGATGATATTGCGCGAACCGCCATATTGACTTTTTTAGTTTTTAATTGATAATCCTTACCTTCAAATTTTTAGCAATTGCAAAATATTCTATTTAAAAATGCCAGCAGAAAAATCAGTGCAACATTTAGACGAAACTTCAGCAGATACCTCAAATCATGCAGATGCTGCTTTAAATATGGCCGCAGATCACGCTGCAGATGCTTCGGCTCACGAGGCTCACACTCCACTAACTCAATTTGAAGTAAAGAAAATCTTTGATCTTCATTTTGGTTCAATAGATTTAAGTCTTACAAATTCGTCGCTTTACATGATTTTTGCAACTCTAATTGCAATTTTATTTTTACACCTTTCTACTAGAAAAAAATCGTTAATTCCATCAAGAGCGCAAGTTATCGCCGAAAGCATGTATAATTTTGTGATAGAAATGGTTAAAAGTGGCATTGGTAATGAAGGAAATAAATTTTTCCCGCTAATTTTCAGCCTGTTTGTGTTCATTTTAATGTGCAACATTTTGGGAATGACACCTTATTCATTCACAGCAACAAGCCAAGTGGCCGTAACATTGTCGCTGGCGGCAATCTCCTTTTTAACCGTCACAATTTTTGCAATTTGGCGCAATGGTTTGCTTGGATTTTTCCACATGTTTTTGCCAAGTGGCGTGCCAATTTGGATGGCGCCAGTTATTTTCTTTATCGAGTTTTTCTCGTTCTTAATTCGTCCAATCACACTCTCGGTTCGTCTTTTTGCCAATATGGTTGCGGGCCACGTGTTGCTTAAGGTGGTGGTTGGTTTTATAATTTCTCTCGGCGTAGTTTTTGGTGCCTTTCCATTCATATTCACCATCATCATGATTGGATTCGAAACCTTTGTAGCAGTGCTTCAAGCATATATTTTTGCAATTTTAGTTTGCGCTTATTTGGGCGAGGTGACTAGAGCGCACTAATTGGATGACACAAGAATAGTGAATGGTATTTTAAAAAAGATTTGCAAGACTTCAAAAGAGTTAAGGTTTATCCCTATAATTCCTCGCAGATCGATTTTAATTTAGCACTCATTGTATATTAACTTTTAAATTTATAGAAAAATGGAACTAATGGCTCTTAAATATATCGGTGTTGGTTTGTGCTCAATTGGCATGGCTGGCGCGGCAATTGCAATCGGAAATATCTTCTCTAGCTTTTTCAACAGCTTAGCAAGAAATCCTTCTGCATCTAGCAAAATTGAAAAATACATCTACATCGCTGTAGGTCTTGCTGAAGCGATGGGTATCTTTGCGGTTCTTATTGCATTCTTGGTTTTATTCTCGAAGTAATTCTCTGGTCAAAGCTTGAGAGTATTAAATTTACTCTCAAGCCAAACCTCACAATTTTTAATTGCCCATGCCACAGTTTGATTTTACAACATATAGCGCACAAATTTTTTGGTTATGCATCTGCTTTTTTGTGCTTTATTATTCTATGGCAAAGGTTATCCTGCCTAGAATTCGCGGCATTATCGCCGATAGAAAAAACATCGTAAGCGATGATCTTGCGGTGGCAAATTCTTCCAACGAAAAAGCTGATTTTGTTCGAACTAGCACTAGCGCAATTTTGTTTGAAGCCGACTTGCAATACAAGGCCGCTCTAGATGAGGCCGTTAAAAAAGCGGCAGAGCGCAAAGAAAAATCCCTCGAAGAATTCAAGATCACTACTGAAAAATTAATCGAAAAATCGCAGACAGAAATAGAAAAAATGATCGAAAACTCTGCTGCTCAAAACCACGCTGCAATTGATCAGCTGGTTAAATTAACACAAAATAAAATTTTTAATTCTTAGGACTATGTTTGACGAAAGATTTTGGCTTGCGATAGCATTTTTTAGCTTTGTTTTTTTGATTGTGAAGCATGTTTTGCCAATCATTAAAAATCAGCTTGATTCTAAATCAAAACAAATTGCAGAAGAGTTTTTGGCTGCCAAAGAAATGAAAGAAAAGTCTGCGAGAATGCTTGCGGCAACTGAAGTGCGCTACCAGGAGGCAATTGTTTTTGCCGATAAATTAGTCAAAGATTCTGCGCTTGAAGCACAAAAATATTTTGATGATGCTTTAAAATTAGCTGAAGCTGAAATTGCTAAAAAAATGACTGCCGTTGAAAATCGTATCAAGCAAGAGCAAGAAAGCGCTATGCGTGAAATTAAAGTGAAAATTATCGATTCGGCCTTGCGAGTTGTGCAAGATAATTTGCAAAATGTGCAAAAAAATCAGTCTGATAATTTAGTTAGAAAGGCTGTTGACGATGTAAGTAAGCTGGTGCATTAGATTCGCACGAGTTTTTGTTAATGCTGTCCAAAATATATTCAAATGAAACTTACTTTCTCTTGGCTTAAGCAATATTTGCGCAGTGATGCTACGCTTGAGCAGGTTTGCTCTGTCCTCACTAATATTGGTCTTGAAGTTGAATCATGCGAAGATCAAGCGAAATCGCTTGCTCCATTCTTAGTTGCAAAGATTATCGAAGCGCAAAAGCACGAAAGTTCTGATAAGCTAAAAATCTGTCAAGTTGAGGTGGCTGTTGATGGTAAGTCAAATCAAATTCTGCAAATTATTTGTGGTGCGGCCAATGCGCGCAGTGGTTTAAAGGTGGCTTATGCCCCAATTGGAGCCGTTATTCCTGCTAATGGCATGGTGATAAAAAAAGCAAAAATTGCAGGAGTTGAAAGCAATGGCATGTTATGTTCAGCTAGAGAATTAGGGCTTGGAGATGCTGATGAGGGCATTATTGAAATTGACGAAAAATTTGCAATCGGCACAAAAATCACTGAAATTTTTAACAAAAATGATGCGGTAATTGAAATTAATGTTACGCCGAATCGAGGAGATTGTTTGGGTGTTTATGGAATTGCGCGAGACCTTTCTGCTGCTGGGCTGGGAGAGTTGCAAAAATTCTCAGTTGAAAAAAAATCTGCTCAATTTTCATTGCCAATCCAGTTAAAAAATTCTGCGCCAGAGCTTTGTAATTTTGCCGCTTTTCGTGTTATAAAAAATCTTAAAAATTGTGAATCGCCAAAATGGCTGAAAGAGCAGCTGGCCGCAGTTGGCGTTAATTCAATATCGGCGATTGTTGATGTTACTAACTATGTAATGCTTTGCTTAAACAGGCCAATGCATGCTTATGATGCCTCTAAAATCAAGGGCGCGCTGCATATTCGTTTAGCGCGTTTAGGCGAAGAAATTATCTCGCTAAAAAATGAAGAGCATATTTTAGATGAAGAAATGTTGGTCATTTCTGATGATGAAAAAGCCTTGGGAATCGCTGGAATTATTGGCTCTAGCAACTCATCATGCGATTTAACAACTACAGAAATTTTGCTGGAAGCGGCATATTTTAATCCCGTTTCTATTGCCACAACTGGTCGCGCTTTAAATATTTTAACTGATGCGCGTTATCGCTTTGAACGCGGCGTTGACGCGGCTTCGTGCGAGCAGGGGATCGATTTGGCAACGCAATTAATTCTCGAAATTTGTGGTGGCGAAGTTAGTGAAATAAAATTTGTTGAAGGCAAAGAAATTATCGCGAAGAAAATCGAATTTGATTTATCGCTAATCAAAAAACGCACGGGTGTTGAGGTGGCGCCAGATAAGGTTGTAGAGATTTTACAAAAATTAGAATTTGCACTAGAAAAAATTTCTGCTGATAAATTCGTAGTTACAATTCCATCGCATCGTCACGATGTTGAGGGCCCGTGCGACTTGGTCGAAGAGGTGATTAGAATTTATGGTTACAGCAAAATTGATCCACAAGCATTAGAGGTCGTGCCAACAAAATTTACTACTGATATATTCGATAAAGCCAGATCGCTACTGCTTGCAAACGGATTCATTGAAAACATAAATTGGTCATTTTGTGATCATAATTTGGTCGAAATTTTCGCTGAAGTAAAAGCGCAATTAACCCTTTCCAACCCAATCAGTGCCGAGTTAGACCACATGCGCCCTAATTTATTGATCGGCTTAATTCAATCATATCAAAAAAATTATTTGCGCAATTTTAGCGATATTTCGTTTTTTGAAATTGGCAAAGTTTTTTCTGACATCGATGAAAAGTTGCAAAGGCTTATGATTAGCGGCTTGCGCGCAGGAAAAAATAAAGAACAAAATCATTATAACGATCAAAGAGATTTTGATATTTTTGATGTTAAAAAAGATATTTTTGATGTGGCCGA